>JBQCJB010000997.1:0-8201 GCA_051953155.1 Aureliella sp.
GAACATCATATCGATGATGGCGGCCCCAACCGGTTGTGGAGAGCCCTTGGCAGGTTTGAGGTGCATCAGCAAACCGGGACCCGCGTTGACTTCGACGATCGCTCCCTGTGTCTCATCCAGTGGTCGCGAGATATCGGTCGACACCAAATCGACGCCGCCGATGTCCAGGCCGACCATCTGGACGGCGCGCACCGCGTGGTCGGCAACTGACGGATGGACGCGTTCGGTTACGTCGGTCGACAAATTGTCATTGCGTTGGATGAGCACCTGTCGACCGGCTGCCGGGATGCTCTCGAGCGACAGTTCTTGACGCTTGAGCTCCAGGCGGAGGACGTCGTCTATCTCAATTAGCGAAAGCGGGTCCGATTCGTCTTCGCCGCGGCGCGGATCGGCGTTGACGACGGTGTGAATCAGTTGCTCGACCGTGCGCACCCCATCGGCCACGACCGTGACCGGTTCCCCGCCGGCGGCAGCGATCAAGCGATTGCCGACGACCAGCAGACGATGCTCGTTGCCGGGTACGAAGCGTTCGACGATCACACCGCTGCCTTCGCGAGCCGCCACGTCGAAAGCCGCGCGAATATCATCCGCTTTGATCAGCTCGGGCACGACTCCGCGGCCGTGGTTACCGTCGACCGGTTTGACGACGACCGCACAGCCGATCTCGGCCGCAGCGGCCACCGCATCCTCGGCATCGGCAACGACGCGGCCTTCGGGGGTGGGCACGCCGACCGACTGCAGCATCCGTTTGGTCAGTTGTTTGTCTTGAGCAATCGTTTCGGCGATCGCGCTGGTGCGATCGGTTTCCGCCGTCCAGATCCGGCGCTGCTTATGTCCCTGGCCGAGAATGCACAACGAGCCGGTCGTCAGCCGCCGGAAGGGAATGTTGCGCGCCTGGGCAGCGGAGATGATCGCTTTCGTGCTGGGGCCGAGAATTCTGCGGTCGGCCATGTCGCGCAGTCGCCGGACCTCGGCTTCGACGTCGTAAGGCAAGTCGTAGACGCATGCCTTGAGCAGCTCGCGCGCCGCCTCCAGGCAAGCGATGCCCACGCTTTCCTCTTCATAGCGAATGACGACTTTGTAGACGCCCTCTTCGCTCATCTCCCGCGCGCGTCCGAAGCCGGCTTCGCAGCCAGCCAGCGTCTGGAGTTCCAGAGCCGTGTGCTCGAGAATGTGGGCCAGGTACGTGCCGCGGTCCAGCCGCGTGAAGAACCCGCCGCGCTCACCTTCGCTGCAACGGTGTTCGATGACCGTCGGCAGCCAGGCCTTGTAGCGCTCGTTGAAACCCGGGATCAGTTCGCTGGACCATTCGTTCAGCGCGCCCAGCTCCACCCAGGCTTCGATGCATTGCCGCCGCGACCAAATGTTCGCACCGCGCAACACCAGCAGACGCCGAAAATTCAAGAAGGGCTGAGTCTCGCTCAGCGGCGGCAAGGTTTTCAACGTCATCGAGTCTCATACCCAGGCGGTTTGGGATAAAGAGCATCAATTTGGCTCAGCCGCAAAACTAAGTCAACGGGAAAAAACTGCCGCAGCCGGGGCCGCGAGGCCTGGGGACGTCCGACGAACCAAGACGTCTCATGCATGTAAAACGAGCCCGAGCCGATTTCGAAGGTCGGCCCGCAGCCGGAGTCACGCCCCGAGCGCGGGCTACGAGGCGCTTTCGCGTCGGAATTCCTCTTGGCTGACGG
Organism: Aureliella sp.; assembly: GCA_051953155.1. Classification (GTDB taxonomy): domain Bacteria; phylum Planctomycetota; class Planctomycetia; order Pirellulales; family Pirellulaceae; genus Aureliella. The sequence goes on from JBQCJB010000997.1 coordinate 1,692, forward strand.
CCAGCACCGATTCGAAAGTCGAGACCGCCACTTTGTACTGCGGCTGGCTGGCGGTGTATTTCTTGCAATGTTCCGAAACCACGCGGTAGAGGAACCGGAACAGGTTGCGGGGCACGCGCAGGTCGCGCATCGCGCCAATCAGCCGCTGGGCATCGATGGCCGGGTCGAACAGATCGGTCGGCATCGGAGTAAAGCCCGGCTCGGCGCAGGCTTTCATCCGTGCCGAGGTCAGGTCGAACAGGGCCTCGCCCGTCCAGTCGAAGCCCGCGATCACGTTCTGTTTGTCCAGCCGCGCCCGCTCGTGAAACTCGCGGGTTTCGCGGTCGACAAAATACTGCAGCTCTTGCGGCAACAGTAATTTGAAACCGACGCCGGGATGCTTGAGCAATTTGTTGTCCAATAGCGGCCAGACCAGCAGCCGCATCCGCTCGGGCTGGCCATTAACCAGCTGCGGTTCGTCAACCCGGTCGACCAGTACCAAAATCCCTGGAAAACCGAGTGTTCTGAGGATGTGCTGGAACTTTTCCAGCAGTTCGTAGCGCGACGCCGACACGCGGTCGACCGGCATCGGCTCGGAGGCCCACCGCGACCAAGGCTGCTTCAACATGAGCCGGGCTTGCTCGGAGATGCTCTGCCGGCGCACGCGGCAGTTGCGGGACATTTGCCGCGCGCGGGTGTAGCAGTGGAAGAGCCGCCACAGATACTTTCCGCTGACCAGCAAGGCGACCACGATAAACCCGACCGCAGCGGTAACCAATTTCAGGTCGCCGCGATAGAACAGCCACGCAAAGACCGCTGCAGCGATCGCCGAGCCCAGCCAGGCGATCAGCCAATCGACCGAGGCCTGCCACTTCGGAATCCGCAGCCGCGAGCGAAGCTGTTCCCAGCGGACGCTGGTATTACCGAGCATGGACTGGTCGTACGAAGTCGCTAGCAGAAGCAGATCGGCGCGCTGATTCTTGTCCAGTCGATCGACTGCGTCTTGGCGAACCGCCGCATCCGGATTGAGCGAGCTTTGGCTGGTCTGCAAAACCTGATCGACCAGTGCGGTGACGCCCTGGGCCAGGATCGCGTCCATGTGGTCCTGGATGCCGAAGTGCCCGAGGACTTTTTCGGGTTTGCGCGTCGACCATCCGCCCAAGTGCGCCTGCATGTGGCCGATGTAGCCGTTGAAATCGTCGTAATGGATGACAAAGACGCGCGCGTCCGGATTCTGCCGGTTGTAGGCGCGGATGTGTTTGTCCAACTGCAATCGCATGGCCGTCTTGCCCGATCCCTTTTGGCCAAAGACGATCGAGGTCGAGGGGTCGGCCGGGCTGCCGAAGACTTTGTCCCAGGCGGGGTGGAACGTGCTGTCGATACAGTGCTGTTTGAAGACGGCGTCCGTCTGCGCGTCCTCTTCGGCGAAGGGGTTATGCGCCAGATGGTGGTGCTGCAAAAAATCCTGCAAATTCATGCTGAAATGGGCCTATGGTGCGATGCAGAGCTCAGGGCCGACGGGCCATAAGGAGGAACGAGGGATTGGCCGCCTCCAGCCGCAATTCGTCTAATTGCTGCGTGCTCCGGGCGAGATTGACCATCAAAACGTGCACATCGACCGACGTGCCGTGCAATCCCTGCATGCCTTGAAGCAAGCGCTGGGCCATTACGAGGTTTTCCATGCTTGCAATATTAATCACCAACCGGCCACCGTGCTTGAGCCGCGGCCAGCCCATTTCGATCAGTCGCGTCACCGAGCGCCCGGTGCCGCCGATAAACATGGCGTCCGGATCGGGCAGATCGCTCCAGGCGTCCGGCGCCTCGCCCAGGACCGGCGTGAGATTGGCCGTTCCGAAACGGCGCGAGTTCTCGATCAGCAGGTTGTAATCCTCGGGATCCATTTCGATGGCGAAGACGCGGCCCGCGGAGGCGATTCGCGCCGCTTCGATCGCGACCGAACCGCTGCCGGCGCCGACGTCCCACACGACGCTCTGTGGTCCCAAGTCCATTTCCGCCAGGGCAATCGCCCGAACTTCCGACGGAGTGAGCAGACCGCGTTTGGGACGGCTCTGCAAAAACATCTCGTCCGGGTTGCCGAAGAGGCGTTTGCCGATCATGTCGGCCGGGCGGTCGGGCACGTTGGCGTCGCGGACCAAGACCACCACGTTGAGCGGGGAAAAATCCTGCTCGGCGATCTCGCTGACCTTGCCGCGCGTCACCCGTTCGTCGCGCGAGCCCAGATTCTCGCACACGTAGATAGTGAAGTACTCGATGCCTTTGTCGCGCATCGCCGCAGCCAGCGCTTTGGGTGGCGTTTGTTCGGTCGTAAACAGGCCGACCTTTTCGGCGCTGCGAATGCGCTCGATCACCCGGTCCAACGTCTGCGAGGCCAGGTTGGTCAGGTAGGCTTCGTCCCAGCTTTCCTTGACCCGAGCAAAGGCCAACTGCATGCTGCTGACGTGCGGCAGTACTTCGAAGCGGTCTTTGCCCAGCCGATCGCACAGAAAGCGCGCGGTGCCGTAAAACAGCGGGTCGCCGCTGGCGAGCATCACGATGGGCTCTTGTTGGGCCGCTTCGATCGCCCGCGCCGCCTGCTCGAGGTCGGCTGAGAGAACGATTAACTCTTGTTCGGGACGGCCGATCTTGTTGACCAGATTGCCCGGACCGACCAACGTCTTGGCCGCCGCCACCTGGTCGCGCGCCTGCCGCGTCAGTCCTTCCAGACCGTCGTCTCCGACACCAATGATTGTGATCTTGTTGCCCATCGCTGCGCTTTCTAGCCGTTACGCTGGTAGTACCGGTTTGGCCCTCGAACCGGCAAAGCGTTCCATCGGGCCACTGGGAAAGAGCCGATTTTAAGCGACAAGCGACCAGTTCAGAAGGCTAGGCGAGCCGGTGCAAACGGCGAGCAAACCATTCGATCGACAAACAGCCAGCGATCAGTCCCATCAGCCAGCCCAGCCAGCGGAGCTGGAAACGGCGATTGGGCACGCCCGGCAGAAACGAGACTTGATCTTGAGGTTCGATGGCCGCGGCCAGGGCGGTCCGGCGATCGGGCTCGCTGGCGGCAATCGCACTCTCCACACCTTTGAAATAGCGTCCACCCGACTGGGTCGCCAACGGCAGCAGTAAATCGTCGTTGCGCTCGGCCCGCTGCATTTCGACGGCCGGCACGCGGGCTTTGACCGAAGCCGACAAGACCTCGTTGGAACTCAGGCCTCCCAGTTGTAACTGGACGGTATATTCGCCGGCAATTTGCGCGGGGAACTGGCCCGTATAAACACCTGGCTGGGCGCCGCCGTCGAGCGGCCGAAGGACCAAGGGCAGGTTGCGTTTCTGGGGATCGAGCAGCCGAGCGACGACTTCGCTTTGCACCAGCGGTTGGAAACGCTCATCCTTCAGCACGGCCCGCACCGCGACCTGGTCGCCCAACAGGGCTTGCTCGCGATCGACCAGCAACACGCCGCGGTCGGAATCCATCAAGAGGCGGCCTTGGGATATCCACCTCACGAGCTTGGTGTAATAGCGATCGAAGTACTGGTCGCCAAGTTCGCGCAGCCGCCAAATCTCGCCGCCCCCTTGATACACGACTCGCCCGGCGCCGTAGAACTGGCTGGCCAGGTAGATCGGCAGGTTGCCGTCTTCGGCCGCCGTGGGATCGTTGAACCAGGCCAAGGCTTTGGCACCGGGCTTTAGTTCGTAGGCCGAGTAGAACGTGTAGACGCCTTCGAATTCCGACCAGAGCCTGGCCGAGGTCTGCGGGTCTTCGCTCAACCACATAAAGTCGCTTTGCAGACCGTCGTTGGTAATCTTGAGCGGCCAAGGTTTTTCCGATTCGACGCGGCTGGCCGTCAGTACGCGACTGCCGCTTTGCTGCAGTTTTACCGGCGAGAGCGAGCGCAAGATCGTCGAGCGTTCCCCGCCGGCCGAGCGCGCCAGCCACTTGGGCATCTCAACCGGCCCGGCGACCATTAGCAAGCCGCCCGCTTGCTCGGCCACCCACTGCTCGAGCGCCTGGCACTGGGCATCGGAGACCTTCGTCCAGTCGGCATCGAAAGCCAGGATCGCATCGTATTGCGAGAGCGCGGCGCGATCGGCCGGGAACTCGTCCAGTAGCTTGCCAGCCTCTTGGGACATGCCCGTCCGGCCGGTTTGCAGCAACACGTGCGATTCGACATCCCGGTCGCGAAACAGCAGATTGCGCACGAACTGGTACTCGCGCATGGGACCGCCGGCAAAGATCAACACGCGGTTCTTGCGCTCGATGACGGCGACCGCGGTTTGCTGCGCGTTGTCGCGCTCGTCGACGTCGCTCGAACTGGGAAAGATTTTTACTTGGTACGTCCACTGCCCCACCGCTTTCGGCTCCAGTTCGAAGCTCGCGGTGACCAATTCATCGTCGGTCGTAAAACTGACTTGCTCCTCGGCTTCGATCGAGTAGGAACTCGGGTCGCTGTCCTTAGGGCCAGCAGAAACTTGGACATTGACCGACTGGCCCGAGAATCCCATCCCCTGCAGCAGCGCGGTCAAGGTGAATTTGTCGCCCGGATAGATGCGTTTGGGAGCATCGACTTCGACGATCTTCATATTGGGCGGGTTTTGTTCGGAACCGACGCCGACGAAGATCAAGGGCACGCGCGCATTTTGGACCGAAAGGACCAACGAGCGCGGATCGAGGCCCGCGTTGCTGCGCCCGTCGGTGACGCAAACAATCGCCGCCAGCGGTCCACCTTGCTCGCGGTCGAGCACCGCCTTGATCGCATCGCCCATTCGCGTTTCGATACCCGAGGGAGCGAGGGCTTGCCGCCAATCGCCAGGCAACTGCGTGCCGGTTGTCGAGCCGCCTGTAGCGTCGCCATTGTCGTCGCTCGGCGCGTTCGCATTCGGCGCAGCACCGCTGGCCTGGGTAACCGTCGGCCCGAGGTCGCCTTCGAGCGGCGCATCGAAGCGGGAGGCAGCCACCTCCGGATCGAGGAACAGCGCCTCGAGCGGATAATCGCTAGAGGGCAAGATCGCGCCAGCCAGCAGCCCCATACCCGCCAGCGCCAGCAGCGATCCGCCAAACAGACTCCAGGCCCCGCCGCTCCAAGCGCGAGCGCCGACGATCTGCGCGCTGAACGACACGGCGATCAGTGCCAGGGCAATGGCGCCCACGATGCAGGCGGCAATCATCAACGTGTGGGCCCGGGAAAGCAAAACCAACTCTCCGGCCCCTTGCGTCGCACCAGTCGGCGCATTGCCGGAGGGTTTGACGAGCGAAGCAACTTGAATCGGTCGGGATAGCTGATCGAATCGATAGACGGTCACGTCGTGCTGCTTGGCCAACTCGTCCAGCGCTGGCGAGCCCGCGATCAGCTTGGCGGCTTCGTCGGCTCGGCTGAGACTGCTGGTTATCCCGCTGGCGCTTGGCGTCCCGGGCAGCGTCATACTCAGCGAAGTATCGACTAGCACAGCCACGCGCGAATTCCGCGTGACGCGAAGTTCGGAACGTTTATCGAGCTGGAAAAAATACAGCAGCAAACCGGCAAAGGCGACCAACCTGAGGATCAGCAGCGCCCAGCGCACCGGTCGCTGTTGTTCGTGCGAATCGCGTCGATACCAACTGACCACGTAGGCGACGACTGCCACCAGGATCAGGAGCACGATCAAGTAGTGCCACCATTGGTCGAGCTGTTCGAACCGCGCCCATTGATAATAGACGCGGGTTTGCGCCAGCAGGACCGACGGCTCGAGGGCCGCCTCTTGCGACTGGAGTCCCAGCGACTGGAGTCCCAGCGACTGAAGGCCCAGCGACGGAAGGCAAGTAGTCGACCAGGCGCTCATGGTGCGGCTCCTGCACGCACGATTTTCGGGACATGATAGCTGGCCGAGTAAGCCAAGGCCTGCTCGCCCAGCAAGACTAGGACCAGCAGTCCGAGCAGCAGAGCGCTGTGCGAAGCGGCTTCCGGTGACCAGCCCGCGCCGGCCAGCGTCTCGGCCGATTGAACGCTGATCTTGATCGGCTGCAATTTTTCTTCCAGTTCGCTCTTGGTGACGCGTGCCAAATTGCCTTCGCCGGCCGGCACGTTGTGAGCCACGTTGCGCACCAGCGGTTGGCCGTTGACATCCTGCATCCAGATTTCGAAGACTCCTGGACGCAGCAGCGCTTCGATGGCGTCGTTGTCTTGACGCGGCAGGTCGATGCCGAGTCGTACGCTGGTGGGCTGGCCGGGCGAAACCGACGGCGTCTGGAATTCCAGTTTGGCTCGAACGTTCTCCCCCTTGGCTGGCAGGAGGACCTCGGTATTGGGCAGCAGCCCTTCCTGGTTAAACGTGGCGACGATCGGAGCTCCGACCGGTTCGCTGGTCGGCGACCTGCGAAAGCTGCCGAGGTAGCCCATCATCCGCAGCGAGAGCACGACGAAGGTGGGATCCTGCGCCCAAGTGCTCCACTGGTTGTTCAGCCCGGTCAGGACCGCCACCACATGCCCCTCCCCGAAGGCTTTGTCCAAGATAAGCGGGCGGCGGTCTGGCCCCAAGGCGACGCTCTCC
>JBQCJB010000998.1:0-3723 GCA_051953155.1 Aureliella sp.
GCCTGCGCTCCGCCTTCTTCCGTCGTTTGCAGCAGTCGGTTGTAGCCGGACGCGATCTTCTGCTCGGTCGTCGGATCGGGCAGCAGATCGCCGGCCAACTGCTCGATCGTGAACTGGTCGAAGGGCTGATCGCTGTTGAACGACCCGATGACCCAGTCGCGATACAAATACGCATCCGGCCGCGCGCGATCCTTTTCAAAGCCATCTGAATCGGCGTAGTGGGCAATGTCCAACCAGTGCCGCCCCCAGCGCTCGCCGAAGTGCGGCGATTCGAGCAGTTCGCCTACCAAGCGTTCGTAGGCATCGGGCGCATCGTCGGCTACGAAGCGATCGACGCGCTCGACGTCCGGCGGCAGGCCGATCAAGTCGTACGACAGCCGCTTGATCAGCGTGAACCGATCGGCCTCTGGCGACGGCTCGACCCTCTTCTCTTCGAGAGCTGCCAAGACGAATTGATCGATCGGATTGCGGAGCCAGCCGGTATTGCGCACCGGCGGAGGTGGGGCACTGGACAAGGGGCGGAAGGACCAATGGCGACTCCACGCGGCGCCACTGGACACCCAGCGCGTGATCGCGACGACTTCGCTCGCGGTGAGCGGCGGCTCGTCGGCCGGCGGCATGCGTTGGTCGGCATCGGAGCTGGTGATGCGGCGCACGAGTTCGCTGCGGCTCGGATCGTGGGGCACGACGGCCGGCCGGCCGCTGTCACCTCGACCGAGCAACGCCCGGTGTTCACTCAAAAGTAGCGCTCCCTCGGGCTCTTCGCCACTGTGACACTTCAAGCATTTTTCGGTGAGGATGGGCTGCACGTCGCGCGCGAAGTCCATCTCGTCGGCAGACCAAACAGGCTGGACAAAGTGCGGCAGAAACCACGTGCAGGCAGCCGCAAGGATGGCCAAAGTCACCGGAGGGTAGGCGCGAGCGCGAGAGCGGCGGGCGGAGATTATGTCCATGACTGGCAAAGCTCCTGGGTGGGTGGGATCTGATCAGTGTACTTGATCCGCAGTCGGGCGCGAGCCAGGATCGCTTCAAGATTGCCGACCCGAATTGCCGATTGGATGGATTACGGCAAGTCGAACTTCAGAGGTGCCGGCTACCGGAACGCCGAGTTTTCCGGCCAGAGGCTTTCCGCATGCTGGCAGGCAGCGGTTTGGGCGTTCGTTCGGAGCTGGATGTGGAAAGAACGAAAACATGCCTCGCTCTCCGGCATCGAAAGCCTATTGCAAAAGCCTCCTGTGCGTCGAGGTCCCCGTCGTCGTCACCCTGGCCCGCACCAGCATGGCCGTTGAAAACGTCCTGAAGCTGGTACCGGGCGTGATGATCCAGTTCGACAAGAACTGCGATAGTCCACTGACGGTCGAGGTCGGCGACCAGAGAATTGCCGAAGGAGAAGTCGTCAAGGTCGGCGACAAATTTGGGCTGCGCGTCAGCAGCATTCTGCCGCGAGAGGAACGCTTCATTCCTCTGCACACCAAGGACAACGCCCGCGGCTAAATCTCGCGCCCCAGCCTGAATGCATCCTGACTGCAGCGCGGCTGCAGCGTGTCCGCTCGGAAGCCCTCCTGGGTGTCTGCTCGCGCGAGCTCAGTAAGAGGGCTGGTTGATCGTCGCTGCGGCCAGACGCTCGCGCCAGAACTGGAGGGCGGCAGTCGTGTAGGGCGCGGCGGCCCCGGCTGCGGCTGGATCGGCTTTCTGCTGCTCGGCAACCGAAGCCTCCAGCCAGTCGACAAACATCTGGCAGGCATAGCCGTTGATCCGCGGTCGGCCGTCGACTTCGACATAGTAAGGCGCGGTGGTTGCCAGGCGATAGGTTTCCTCGCGCTGGGTCACCACGCGGATGACCAGCCAGCCGCTGTCGGCGATCTCCAGGGCCGGTATCTTGCCCCCTTGTTTGGCATATTCATCCAAGCGAGCGTGATAGATCGCGTCGCCGTTGAAGACGACATCGACATACTCGACCGGATCGGCCACCGTCAGCGTGACAGCCACGTCGAGCATCAGTTTTTGGCCGCCGGAGATTCGAAAGACATGCCCTGGCAGTTGCGTGTTGACGGTGGCTCGCAACAGCGGTCCGTTGGTGACAAATGATCGGCCCGCGCGCAAACCGTCCCACCACGCAGCCGGCGTGTTCGTGGCACTATCCTGCCAGACGTAGACGCGGTTGTAACCGAGCGGCGACGTCGATCGCCCGACTCCGGAACCAGCCGACGGCGGAATGCGCAGACCCGTCTCGAGCACTTGCCAATACAAATTCTCGACCAGCCGCCCCGCACCTCGCGCACCTTTGTAAAGGTTCGGTTCGGGATGGAACATTTGGCTGACCTTGAAATCGGAGCGGCCATCGCGAGTCGTGTGTTCGGAAAGGATCTGGATCGAATCGATCCGGCCGCTGGCGAGCCAGACCGGCGCATCGCGCGACCACAGTCTGGCGATCTCGGCGTGCGTCTGAGCGTTCTCTTTGGCCATCACCAGCAGGCGGCTCGATGGCACTTTGTCGGGAACGGCAGCGGGTGGTTGCCAGTTGTGCAGCACCAAGCCGCTACCTGGCCGGTCGTCATAGTACCCGGCTGCATCGCACCAGCGTCCATCGGGCTGAGCCGGCTGTGCCGCAGAACCGGCAGGCGGGCCGATCGCCGCGGCCATCTGCAAGCCTTCGGCGCTCAGCCAACGCGTGATATCCTCTGGCGGTAGAAAAGCCAGCAAGTCGCCCGCAAACCAACCCTCCTCCGCCATGTTCGCATAGCGCGGCAAACGCACGACGTCCGTCCCTTCGCCGTCGCGGTCGAGCGTGAATCCGCCACCACCGCCGGCGAACTCTGGTCCGTGGGAGACGTCGAACTTGTAATCGCCTTGCCGGCCGCGATAGACGAACTGGCCGTCGACAATGCTCCACGGCGGTCGATTCAAACCGCCACGCGTCTTTTGTGGTCTCCCTTTGGCATCGCGGAGTTCGACCCGGCATGGAATCGGTTGACCGGTTTTCTCGTCGACAATGTCGATCGTCATCGTCGCCTGGGCATTGGCCGAGCCGCTACCCGTCGCGCCCCAGCCCAAGCAAATTAGAGCCGCCAGCAGGACGATTCGGCCGAGACAGGTCGGTGGCAAAACAGAGATTTGCGGTATCATTGCTGCTACTGGGAGAAGAAGCCGTTTTCTGGTTCCTGAAGACGATCCGACCTTTCATCCTAGTTGCGCGCCCCGGCCGGCAACGGTTTCGGGCGCTGCCAAGTCCCTGTGCTCCTGCCGCTGGCTGCCATTGATCCGGCGTTTTGTAGCAATTAAACAGTTTGAAACAGCGGTTGATATGGCTGATTGGCGAAGTCTCTATCCCTTTGCATCTCACCGATTCGCGCCTGCCGGAGCTGGTTCTCCGCAAATTCACTACGTCGACGAAGGCGCGGCTGCCGCTGGTCAGGCTGCCGCTGGTCAGGCTGATAGCCCGCTGGCCAAGCCGACGATCCTGTGCGTGCATGGCAATCCGACGTGGTCGTTTTATTATCGTCAGGTCGTTCTCACGCACCGCGATCGGGCTCGAGTGGTCGCGCTCGACCACATGGGCTGCGGGCTCAGCGATAAACCGCAGGACTACCCATACAACCTCTCGCAGCACATCGCCAATCTGGTCGCGCTGGTCGAGCACCTGGGTCTTCGCCGGATCACGCTGGTGGTGCATGACTGGGGCGGTGCGATCGGACTGGGAGCGGCCCTGCAGATGCCGCAGCG
>JBQCJB010000999.1:0-6929 GCA_051953155.1 Aureliella sp.
CAAGGCCCGGCTGAACATGATCATCTGCGGCGGCACGGGCTCCGGTAAAACGACTCTCCTTAACACGCTCAGCAGCTTCATCCAAAACGATCAGCGGATCGTGACGATCGAAGACGCGGCCGAATTGCAGTTGCAGCAAGATCACGTGGTCCGCTTGGAAACGCGTCCACCAAACATCGAAGGCAACGGCGCCGTCACCGCGACCGACCTGGTCAAAAACGCCCTGCGCATGCGTCCCGAGCGGATCATCATCGGCGAATGCCGCGGTGGCGAAACGCTGGACATGCTGCAAGCGATGAACACCGGTCACGACGGATCGCTAACGACGATCCACGCCAACAACCCGCGCGACGGCGTGGCTCGTCTGGAAACGATGGTCATGATGGCCGGTTTCGAGCTGCCCATGAAAGCCATCCGCCAGCAGATCTCTAGCGCCGTCAACCTGATCGTCCAAGCCAACCGCTTGCAAGGCGGTCCGCGACGGGTCACGCACATCACCGAGATCGTCGGTATGGAACAGGACACGGTGGTCATGCAAGACATTTACAAGTTCGTTCAGGACGGGATCGACGAAAGCGGCAAAGCCTACGGACACTTCGAGTGCACTGGAGTCCGCCCGAACTTCATGCACCGCCTGGAATCGGCTGGTGTCCGCTTGCCGGCCAGCGCCTTCCGGCAACGCGTCATCATGCAAGCTTGATCGCAACCTAAGATCCTTTTGACCCTCTTCCATCGCGGCAGAGCGCACGCTCGTCCGAAGACCGTTTAAGCCAGAGACTCAAACCGATGATGACCTTCATTATCATGATTGCCGTGGGTGTCGGCGTGGCCACCTTGATCGGTGGTATCGCGGTCCTGGTGCGCAGCGAAACGGAGGGCAACGTCGCGGAGGACCGGTTGTCGACGTTGACCGGTCAGAAGGTCAAGGACAAAGGCAAGTCGGACCGCCCTGCCCTGCTGAATACGCCGCTGGACGACACGCGTACGATCGCCGACGAATTGTTAGCGAAACTGGGCAACATCTCGCACCTGATGGAACAGGCCGACGTGCGGATGTCGGGTTCCAAGTTCTTGACGATCTGCGTCATTTCGGCTGCGGTTGGGGCAAGCTTTTGCTTGTTCTCCCCGGCACCGAAGATCCTGATGCCCTTCTTCGCGGGTGCAACGGGCGTGCTGCCGATCTTCTGGCTGTTCATCCGTCGCCGCAACCGCATCAAGAAGTTCAACAAACAGCTCCCCGAAGCGCTCGAACTACTCAGTCGCAGCTTGCGCTCCGGGCACTCCCTGGGTTCGGGATTTGGCCTGATCGCCACGGAAATGCAAGAACCGATCTCCCGCGAATTCGGACAGGCCTTTGAGGAGCAGAATCTGGGTATCCCGCTGGAAGAGGCCCTCGACGCCATGACGATCCGGGTTCCGAACATGGACCTGCGGTTCTTCGCAACGGCCGTCGTGCTGCAGCGTCAGACCGGTGGCGACCTGGCGGAAATTTTGGACAAGATCGGCCGCCTGATTCGGGAGCGTTTCAAGCTGGCGGGCACGATCCAGGCCCTGACCGGCGAAGGCCGTTTGTCGGGAATCGTACTGCTGGCTCTGCCCCCGGCGCTATTCTGCGTCATGTACAAGCTCAACTACGACTACTGCATGGTTCTCTTCCGCGATCCCACCGGGCGGCAGTTGCTGGCCGGCGCGCTAGTCATGCAGTTTGTCGGGGCGCTGGTCATCCGCAAGATCATCACCATCAAGGTTTAATGGCCTCGGCGAGAGGATAGACACATGCCACTTGAAATCATTATTCCGGTCGTAACCTTCGTCGGCATCGGGGCCATCGCCTGGCTGCTCATGGACGTGTTCGCCTCGCGCAAGGGTAGCCCCGAAAACCGCTTGGAAATGCTCAGTGACCCGCGGCGCGGACGCGAGGCGAGCCGCGACGAAAAGAAGTCGGAAGCTTTGGCGCGCGTCCTCAAGAAGGCGTCGCCCGCGCTGGCCAAACCGCTTCAACCCAAGACCGAAGCCGAAATGGGCCGCCTGCGCCGCGACCTGACCGAGGCGGGCTTCCGCAATGAATACGCACCGGTGGTCTTTACCGCTGTGCGTTCGGTCTGCGCGCTGGTGTTCATGCTCGGCGGCGGTGCTGCCTCGCTGTTCATCCACGGCGCCTCCTATAGCGGACTGCTGTGGACGCTGGTCATCGGCGGCTTGGGGCTGTTCCTGCCATCGATGGTCCTGAAGTTCTTAGGCAGCCGCCGCAAGCAACAGGTCTTCCTGGGCTTGCCCGACGCGCTCGACCTGATGGTCGTCTGCGTCGAAGCGGGCCTGGGACTGGACCAGGCGATGCGTAAAGTCAGCGAGGAGATGAAGAAGAGCTACCGCGTCATCGCTGAAGAATTCGGACTGTGCAATTTCCATTTGCAAATGGGACGCGCCCGCAACCAGGTGCTTCAGGATCTGGGAGCTCGAACCGGCGTCGACGACCTGCGCGCCTTGGCATCGATCCTCATCCAAGCCGACAAATTCGGTTCGAGCATCGCCACGGCCCTCCGCGTTCAGAGCGATTCCATGCGCGTGCGGCGCCAACAAATCGCCGAGGAGAAGGCAGCCAAAACAGCTGTCAAGCTGATCTTCCCGTTGGTACTGTTTATCTTCCCCGGCATCTTCGTGGTGCTGGTCGGACCTGCGGGGATTCAAATGGCCCGCGACATGTTCCCTGCCATGGGCCCATGATCGGCGGCGCAAGCTAGATGCGCCGCCGATGGAGCGATGATGGCGATGAATGCCGGGCACGCGCCGGTAGGGTTCGGCACGTGCTGAGGAAAGTGATTGGGGTGATTGGCGGGTGCTGGACAGGCTGGAAGCCTGTCCTACTTAGAGGTCCTCGAAGAAGGTGTCGATGTCTTGAGGGCTGCCGGGCAATTTGCGGCCTTGGGCGAGCTCGGCTAGGGCGGCCAGACTCTCCTCGTCGCTCCATTGATCGCTGGACCGTTCGGTAGCAGCCTGTGGTACCTCACTGGCAACCCACGCGCCGCACGACTCGAGTTCCGAAGCCAACGCTTCTTCGACGTCGCGAGCGACCGATGCGCCGACGGTGGCCAGCATTTGTTCCGGTGTCACCATCGTCACGATCAGCGGTGCTCCCAGCTGCGCGGACACGGTTCCAGACGCTTCGCCCTCACCGGACAGGTGCGTGTTGAGGTAGTTGATGATCAACAGCACGTCAAGCGGCGATACCTTCTCGTCGCCTTGGACGTCGAAGTACGGAGGCGCAACGACGTTCGTATCCGGAAGGTTCGTCGGGTTGCCGGTGTTCAAGTAATTGATCACCAGCAGCGCGTCGATCGGCGAAATCTTGCCGTCGTCGTTGACGTCCATCGCCAAGGTCGGATTCTGCCACTTGCTCTGGAAGACTTGCACCTGAACATTGGCCACGTTCGACGGCGTACCGACGTTGTCGCGGACAATGTACGAGAACTGTGCGACTCCCGAGAAATCGGTCGCCGGCGTGAACAGGATCTTGCCGTCAGGCTGGACCGTTGCCGTTCCGCCAGGCGCCGGCGGCACGACGATTTCGACTGTCGAGCTATCGACCGAGCCATCGGGATCGGTGTCGTTGGCCAAAACGCCGATCACAACTGATTGGTTCTTGGTCGTGAAGGCATTGTCGTCACCGGCTCGCGGGGCGTTGTCAACGACTACCGAAACCAGCGCCTCGTTCGAGACGTTGCCGGCAGCATCGCGAACCGTATAGCTGAACGTGTCCGTGCCTCGGAAACCGACGCCCGGCGTGTAGTGGATCAGACCCGTCTGATCGACGACCGCGGTGCCGAATGCCGGCAAGCTTTGGATCTCGATCGTGCGCGGATCGATCAGACTATCGACATCCGTATCGTTCGCCAGAATCGTCAAGTTCTGAGCTTGACCGACAGCCACACGGAACGTGTCGTTGACGGCCTTCGGCGGATCATCGATTCCGCCGACGACGATATTCACCGTAGCCAGGTTGCTCGTCGCACCAGCCGCATCGCGGACCTGATACACAAAGCTGTCCGTAGCGCTCTGGCCGTTGGTAAGCCGCTGGATGGCCTCGACGCCCGCCGGATCGTAGCTGATCGATCCATCGGCACCGATGGTCACCGCCGCGCCCAGGGTGCTGGTAACGGTCTGCGGAACGACGACCAGTTGGTCGGCAGGCAGGTCGACATCGGTGTCGTTGCTGAGCACGCCCGGCGCCGGTACGACCAGCACGGAATTCTCGTCCGTGGTGAACGTGTCTGAGACGGCAGCTGGCGCGTCATTGACGGCCGTGATCGAAATCGTCAACGTCTGCGTGACCGAAGTGTTCTGGTCGTTCGCTCCGGCCGGACCGCGGTCCTTGGCGACGACGGTCACCAGGGCCGTGCCAAAAGCGTTGGCAGCCGGTGTGAAGCTCAGCAACCCTTCGGGGGTCATCGACGGTGCGACTGCAAACAGCGATGGTTTGTCAGCGGTGAGGATGAAGTCGATCAACTGGCTGCTCTCATCACCCGCGGTCGGCGGTGTGCTCAGCAGCCCGGCTGCCGGTTTAATTCCGGTCGCCCAGGTCTGGCTGTAAGCGCCGCTGTCCTCGCTCACCGTCACTGTCGCGCCAGCGGTAAAGACCGGCGCGTCGTTCACTGGCGTGATCGTGATGCTGAACGTGCTGGCCGCCGAGCTGGCCGGAGACGGCGAGCCGTTATCGACCGCAACGACGGTAATCGCCGTGGAACCAACTGCATCGCGGGCAGGCTTGAAACTCAACGTACCATCGCTCGCGATGGTCGGCTGCGTTTCGAATAGCGCCGGGTTGGCAGCGACGACCTGGAAGTTAACCGTTTGGTTCGCTTGCTCGTCGACCGCCGAGGCTGGGCCGGCCAGGATGTTGGTTGCCCACTTGCTGATGCTGACCGTGCCAGCGTCTTCGAGCACCGTTTGGTCCGCACCCTTGGTAAACTGCGGTGGATCGTTGACGGGGGCCAGCTGGATCACAACGGTTCCCGTGCCGCTACGTGCAGGCGAGCCATTGTCGGTGACGACATACAGGAACTTGTCGGGACCGACCGCGTTGTTGGCGGGACGATAGATCAGCGACGTGATCACCGATCCATTGAATACCGGCGTGATCGTGCCACCCAGGCTGGTCGTGCGTTCTACCTGCGTGATGCTCAGTTGCTGGCCCTGTTCGTCGCTGGTCGGACCAGGGCTGTCACCAACCAGGATGTCGGCAGAGAGGATCTCCATCTGCACGTCTTCCGTGCCGCCAACAGTATATCCATCGGCGATCGGCGGGTCGTTTTCAGGCGTAACCGTGATCGAGAAGGTCTTTTCGACCGACCGATTCGCATTCGGCGCCGGGTCGTTCAAGCCGCTGTCGATCATGTAGACCCGCACCGTCAGGTCGTGATTGCTCGAGTTGACGTTGGCCGCGGTCTTGAACGTCAGCGTTCCATCAACCTCGATCGTCGGCGGGATTTCGAACGCGGATGGGTCGACCGCTTGCGGGAAGAATTGAATCGTCTGGCTGTTCTCGTCGTCGGTGCCGGCAGGGCCGCGACGAACGTTGTAGGCAAATCGGCTTTGCGTCACCAGCCCTTGGTCTTCATTGACCGTCAATCCTGCCGGAACGTCGAACTGCGGAGCATCGTTAACCGCCGTGACGGAAATGGTGAAGGTCTGGCGAGCCGATGCGTTGACGTCACTGGGCGAACTGGTCGGCCCGAGGTCGAACAACTGCACGACGACGACTGCCTTGCCATTCTTGTTGCTGGCCGTCTTGAAAGTCAGCACGCCGGTGTCCGAAATTGCCGGGGCAACCTCGAACAACTCGGGGGCGCTGACCGTCAGGTCAAATCGCAGACCTTGCGTGTCCTCATCGTCCGCCGTGTCCGGCCCCGGTTTGATCAGCTGTGCAAAGCTGGGGATCGTCGTTAGCGCGATCGGCGGCACCTGGGACGCTTCGTTGTCTTCGTTGACTGGCACAAAATCAGAAGACAGCGAGAATGAAGGCGCGTCATTGACCGGTGAGGTCAGAATTGTGAAGGTCTGCGTCGGCGAGATGTTCGTGTCCGGGAGCGGTCCGCTAACGCCAGTGTCCTCCAAGTAGACCTGAACGCGCAGGTCGTGGTTGGCGAAATTCGAGTTGACGTCGAGCGCAGTCTGGTACCGCAGTGTGCCGTCGGCAGCAATCGTCGGGGGGACGATGAAAGCTGATGGATCCAGCGCCTTTACCTGAACCGTGAATTTTTGGGTCGCTTCGTCGACGGCTGTCGTGGGACCAGGGCCGAGGTTGCTCGCAAAATTGGGCACCACGACCAATCCCTGATCTTCGCTGCTGGACGTGGTTGCTGGCAGCGTAACCACCGGTGCGTCGTTGACCGGTTTGACGTGGATCGTGAATGTCTGGTTAGGCGATTGGTTGTCATTGGGAGCCACGCTGCTGCCGTCGTCGGTCAGGTTGATTACCACCACCGAATCGCCGTTCTGATCCTTGGCAGTTACGAACTCCAGCGTGCCATCCGCCGTCAGCGTCGGTGCGACGCTGAACAAGGTGGGATTGGTATACGAGACTCGGTTGAAGGTCAGTTTCTGACCGGCGATTTCGTCCAGCGCCGTCAGCGGTCCGGCAGAGATTTGCGTTGCAAAGCCCGGGATCTGCGTCTTGGCGGCTCCGATGACCGATTCGTTATCCTCCTTCACTTCCGTATAAGTCGAAGGCAGCGTGAACAGAGGTTCATCGTTGACCGGCGTAATGTCGAGCGTGAAGGTCTTGGTCGTCGAACGAGCGTCGCTGCCGCAAGGCGACATGGTCGCGCCGATCGGCGGGTGTCTCTTCTTTCCGTTTCGAGGAAAGATGAAAACGATCAAGAGCCTCGAGTTGATCTACGATGGACCGCGGGGCGAGATGGCGCTGCGCATCC
>JBQCJB010001000.1:0-4634 GCA_051953155.1 Aureliella sp.
GCGCTATGTCAGGCCGCTCTTCGCGTAGCTGCTCGACAACGCAGCGGATGCGCATGAGCAATTGCTGTTCGTAATTCGGACCGTGTGCGGCAATCTCACGATCGAAGAGATGATTATGCGTTGAGTTTCCGCTTGTCGCGATGTCATGAAGCTGTACCACACACTCTAAGAGCTTGGGGTCTTCCTGGTTGGACGTGAGCGCAACATATGACAATGAGGACGCAAGCGCCGCGATGGCATCGAGCCGTTGAGTCTTTGCTTCGAGTTCTGCCTTGACGGCTGAGTTTGCACGCAATTCCGCGTCGCGAGAGAACTTGGCGCTTAATGCCATTGAGGCAACAGAGGCGATGCCTGCCGCGAAAAGAATTGCGCCGGCGACCGCCACACGGGTATGCCTTTTGAGAAACTTGTGTGCGAGATATATCCTTGACTTGGGCTTAGCTAATACCGGTTGATCATTTAGAAAGCGCTCAAGATCCGACCGCAGCATCTCAACGCTCTGATACCGACAGTGAGCGTCTTTCTCGAGACACTTGAGGATGATCCAGTCAAGCTCATTGGCAATTCTGCGACAGCTCTTCGGCCAGTCAAGTGCGTTGCTGCTCGGCAAGGGAGTGCTCGGAATTTCACGACGCAGGACGATACTGGGTTTGATGGGCAACTCATGCAACACAGCTTGAAAAACTTCAACCCAACACTCGGCCTGGTCGGCCTGCAACGAAAAGGGAGGGGTACCGCAGACAAGCTCGTAAAGTACGCAACCCAGTGCGTAGACGTCCGTACGAACGTCCACTTCTTCGGAACCCCTAATTTGTTCCGGCGACATGTATGCAGGGCTCCCTAACGCCGTCCCACTGCGCGTCTTAGCAAGCATCTCGCCGAAGTCGGACCACGGCATGGATTTTGCCAAACCGAAATCGATCACCTTGGGGATCAGCTCGCCCGCTTCTTCCACAACGAGGATATTGGAGGGTTTGAGGTCACGATGAATGATCCCTCTTTGATGAGCATGTTCCACCGCGCGGCAAACTTTCGTGAAAAGCAAAAGTTGATCGCACAGATCTAGCAACTTCTCCTTGCAAATGTCAGTTAATTGAGAGCCATTGACAAACTCCATCACAATGTATGGAGTTCTATTCGCATTGAAGCCGCCATCGTAAACATTCGCGATGTATGAGTGATTCATCAATGCGAGTGCTTGATGCTCAAATGCGAATCGTGTGATCCCGATTTGGGAGAGGGCATGAGCTCTAAGGAATTTAATCGCAACTTGGCGCTTCACTGGCACGAGTTGTTCAGCGTTCCATACCTCGCCAACTCCGCCGCAGCCTAAGTGGTTTCTAAGAAGATACTTGCCATCGATCACCGTGCCTATTTGGTGGTCGCGTACACCGAATGAGAAGTCATCATTCTTGCATTCGTCAGGACAGATTGAGCGAGTTTGCCCGGGATCAAATGCTCCAAGGTAATTCTTCGACTGTGACTCGTCCATGTGTTGTCGTGCCATCATCTGGTCCTTCTACATGCCTCATCATCTCTGACTGATGTTCTACGCCGCAATTAAAAACTGCGGCCGGCAAGGTGACGCCGAGTCCTTCGACAGTCACCGCAGCCTAAAGAGTCGCAGAGATGTTCTTCGCCTCTTTCGCCTAGTCGTACTGTGTCATCAAGCCGGAGTTCCGCTCAGTGTGTATGGTCGCCATGAGCTTCTTCCTCGAAGTCCCCGGCGTACGGAGTGCCGTCGACTTCTCCGCTGATCGTACCGGCGAACTCTTGGACGACTCCAAGGTTCTCATGCGTGCCGACGAACCGCGAAGCTCCTTCGGTTTCGCCCTCCTGGGGCGCAGGCATCAGTTCCACTTGGAACGACGGCTCTTTGATGGTCAGCAACAGTTTGTCGGCTTTGACTGGAGCCGGCGTCTTTTCATCGCTGCCCAAGATGTAGACGGTAGCTTCTTTTTTGTCGTGGTCGACCGTGAACTCGACGTGGTATTTGCCGCCGCCCCAGTCGACAACCGCTCCGTCGTGAGGTCCCGCGCCGTGGCCGCCATGCGGGTGACCATGCTCGGCCTCGGACGTTGCTGCGGCAGGAACTGGTGCTGCTTTTTCGGCAGGCGGATTGGCCGGCTGGTTGCAACCTAGAAAGCTGGCCAGCGATAGGCCCAAAGCAGCTACGGAAAACGCAACACTCTTCTTCATTTCGATTTCTCCTCGAAGTATTGCCAAAACGCTCGACTTCGTGCGGCCGAGCTCTCCTCTCAAACAGCCAGCAACGTGCTGGCCTGCATGCATCGGCTAATCCAGCGACTCGGCTGCGTCTTCCCCTGAGGCCAAGCGCGCGGCGTCGCGACCGCTGAAATTCCAAAACAATCCCGGGTGGATCAAGAATTCACAAAATGTCGATGTCACCAAACCGCCTAGAATGACTGTGGCCACGGGGTACAAAATCTCACGCCCGGGCTCTTGGCCTCCGACCACCAGCGGCACTAGGCCAATGCCAGCAGTTAAAGCGGTCATCAGCACGGGAGCCAAACGTTCCAGGCTCCCACGCAGTACCATCTCCTGAGTAAACTGTTCGCCTTCCTCCTTCATTAAGTGGAAGTAGTGCGTTACCAACAGGATGCCGTTGCGAACTGCGATGCCGCCGAGCGATATGAAGCCGACGAGGCTGGCCACGGTCAAGGATTGCTGCGTTAGCACCAGCGCGAACACTCCACCGATGAAGGCAGTGGGGAGCGCGTTGAGAATCTGAAGCGCAATGCGCACCGACGGATACAGAATCATCAAAACGACAAACATGCCGACGACCGAAACGGCGGCCAGGACCGCGATCAGATTGGTGGCTCGCTGTTGGCTCTCGAACTGACCGCCGTACTCGATGAAATAGCCTTCGGGCAGCGCGACTTGCTCGCCGACGCGTTGCTGCATCTCTGCGACAGCGCTGGCCAAGTCCCGGCCCTGCGTGTTGCAGCGAATGACCATCCGTCTTCGGGCATTCTCGCGGTTCACGGCATTCGGCCCGGTGCCGCTGCCAATATCGGCCAGTTCGCTCAGCTCGATCTGTCCGCGACTGCCCGGCATATCGATTCGCAGCCGACAGAGGTTGGCATAGTCGGTTCGGTAGGCTTCCTCCAGGCGCAGCAGCAGATCGAATCGGCGCTGCCCCTCGAGAACCTGCGATACCACGTCGCCCTGCAAGGCGGTTTGCAGAACTTGAGCGACATAGGCTCGAGTCAGGCCGTAGAAAGCCAGATCGTCTGGCCGCAAACGGATATGAAGCTCCTCGGTCTCGCGGATCGGTTCGATTACCGGAGGCGTCACGCCGGGTATCGATTGGAGAGTCTGCTTCACCTGCTCGGAGAGTTGTTGGAGCTTATCGATGTCGTCGCCATGGATCTTGACGGCGATTTGCGCGTAGACCCCTGAGAGCATGTGGCTGATCAAGTGCGCCAGTGGCTGCTCAACTTCGATGTCGACGCCGGGGACTTCTTCGCGCAGTTCCTTGAGCAGATCGCGAATGGTTTCCTCGCGATGCCGGCCACTTTCAGGATTCATGCTTAGGATGTACTCACCGGCATTGACCGGCGCGGCATGTTCGTCCATTTCCGCTCGGCCAGTTCGGCGGACGAAATACAGGATCTCGCCGCGCGGATTGTCGCTCGATTTTTGCATGGCTTGGAGCTTTTGATCGATCAGGCCGGACGCCTGATTCGACGCATCGAGCGACGAACCCGGCGGCAAGGTAACGTTGACCAAGACGCTGCCCTCGTCGAACTGGGGAAGGAAGTTCCGACCAAGCATCGACAACTGCCAACCGGCCACGCCGACCATCACCCAAGTCAGCGTCAGAAGTAGCACCGGATAAGCCATGCTGAAGCGGACAAGCACGCTGGCCATGCACTTGAGCGTTCGTAAGAGCAAGCCCTCTTCTTCTCGGTGAGTGGCTTTCGACTTAGGTAATAAGTAATAGGACAGGACTGGCGTGACGGTCAGGGAAACCAGCAGCGAAGCCAAGATCGACACGATGTAGGCCACTCCCAGTGGAGCGAACAAGCGTCCTTCGACGCCCGACAATGCAAAGAGTGGCAGGAACACTAGGATGACCACCGCCGTGCCGAAGACGATCGCACTGCGAATCTCGACACTTGCCCGGTAGATGACCTTCAGCGCTGGCTCGGGATTGGCTGAGACGTTGTTCTCGCGCAACCTGCGAAAAATGTTTTCTACGTCGACGATGGCATCGTCGACGAGTTCCCCCATCGCCACGGCGATGCCGCCGAGGGTCATGACGTTGATGGAGAGATGCGTGCCGGTCAGGTAACTGATTAGGCGGAAAACCAGCGTCGTGATCACCAACGACAGCGGAATGGCAGTCAGCGTGATGAACGTCGTGCGGAAGTTAAGTAGAAACAAAAACAGGATGATCGAAACGAGCACCGCACCGATTACCAGGGCCTCGCCGACGTTGAAGATGCCGCGGTCGATGAAGTTCTTCAGCCGGAAGAGCTCGGAGTTGATGACGACATCGGCTGGCAGCGACTCCTCGGCCTCGCGAAAAGCAGCTTCCAGGCGGTCAGTGATGTCGCGCGTATCGATGTGCGGTTGCTTGACAACGGTGAAGACTACGGCCGGTC
>JBQCJB010001001.1:0-4456 GCA_051953155.1 Aureliella sp.
TCATCGACTCGGTCAGCAAAAAATTGAATAGCATGTGCATCTTGGTCCCGTCGCCAAAATACGACAGCACCTGGTCGAGATCGACATTGGCTTCGGCCAGCAGGATCGCGTCCCCGCGCCGCCACGAAAGAAACTCGCGAAGCTGCCGCAGTTCTTGATCGACTCCCTGCTGTTCGATCAAGTAGGGAACCGCGTCGACGCGAAAACCGGAAACGCCCAGTTGCAACCAGAAGCCGACAATCTTGCGGATCTCGTCCCGCACCGCCGAGTTGGCGATATTCAGATCGGGCTGGGCAGCCATAAAGCGATGAAAATACCACTCCCCGGCAACCTCGTCGTAGGTCCAGGTGGCTTGCTGGATTCCGGGCAGCGCCATCCCTTGGTTGTAGTTTTCGGGCCGCTCTTTCGACCAGATATAGTAATCGCGATACGGTGAGTTCTTGTCGCGACGCGAGGCCTGAAACCATGGATGTTGGTCCGAAGTGTGGTTGACGACCAGGTCAGCCAGCACGCGAATGCCCCGCTCGTCGGCCAGATGCATGAACTCGACAAACTCGCCGAGCGAACCCAACCGCGGATCGATGCTGTAAAAGTCCGAAATGTCGTAGCCGTTATCGCAATTGGGCGTCGGGAAAAAAGGCAAGAGCCACAAACAGGTCACGCCCAGTGCCGACAGGTAATCCAGACGCCGCATCAACCCTTCGAAATCTCCGACGCCGTCACCGTTGGAATCGTAAAACGTTTCGACGTCCATCTCATACATGATGGCGTCCTTGTACCACAGATCAGGAATCTCGTCCCGAAACAGGGCGCGTTGCGTTTTGAGAACCATGAAGCGCTTTCCAGCAAGTGCGACGAAGAATGTCGGGCGGATGGCGAACCGTCGCCCAACTGGGCTTTACCAAAGACCGCTACCTTGTTCGGAGGTCTGTCGTCGCCGACCAAGCTGACGAATGTCCGATGTGTCTTCCGATTGCTTGCCGAACACGCCCAGCTTGCTGAACACGCTGGCCGCCAGTGGGATCGTACTGACCACGCCGATGGCCAACAGGGTCCGACCGACCGCGACCCGCTGCTTGGGACGTAGATGCTCGGCGACCAGCAATCCGGCCCCCAGCCCGAGCATCGCGCGGGTGACGGCCAGGATTTCGATCTCCGAGAGATTCATCAGAATGGGTTTGTCATAATTCATGTTGAAGAATTCCTTCGACGAAGTGTGAACCAGGCGAGACCTACGAGCGCCACGGCCGCTGCGCCGACCAGCGCGGGGCGCACATCCAACTGAGAAGCCCGAGAAGCACTGCGACCGACTGCGGTTGTCTCGGGTGATAGCTGGCCGCTTTCGATTAGCGCTCGTTGCAAGACTTGGGCCAAGTGAAGCGGACGCCGGCCGGTACCCTGGCGGATCTGTTCGTGACAACTGAATCCATCAGCGATGACCAATGCGTCACTCGCTGCCGAGCGAACGGCCGGCAACAACTTGCGCTCGCCGCAAGCCACGGCCACTTGATGATGCTGCCCTCGTTCAAAGCCGAACGAGCCAGCCATCCCACAGCAACCTTCCTCGGGAATTTCAGCTTTCACCCCGATCCGCTCGAGCAACTCCAATTCTTTATCGAAGCCGATCACCGAGCGGTGATGGCAGTGGGCATGAACCACTGCCGCGGCCGGCAACTGCGGAAGCTCGACCTCGTCATCCCCCAACAGGAATTCGCTCAGCGAGCAGGCCAGCTCTTTCAGTCGTTGGGCGTCGCGGCGCTTGGGAAATAGTTGGACCAGTTCGTCGCGGAAGACAGCCAGGCAACTCGGCTCGAGCACGATCACCCGCGTACCGGCCTCGATCTCGTCGTGCAGCACATGCAAGATGTCTTCGAGCAGTCGTTTGGCCGTGTCGAGCATGCCGAAGTCATACAGGGGCCGGCCGCAACAGATCGCTTGCTGCGGCACCATTACCTGGCAGTCGAGCGACTCGAGGACATCGACCGCCGCCCGTCCGATTTCGGGATGGAAGTGGTTGGTAAACGTATCGGCCCACAGCACGACGCGTTTGCCGCGCTGTCCCGATCTCTCTTGGCGGCTTTGCCACCACGCTTTGAAAGTTTGGTTCGCAAAGGTTGGGATGCTCCGCTGGGGATCGATCCCGCCTGCCCACTTGGCGAGCGCGCTTAGGCCCGGGGTCTGACTGATAAAGTTGGCTAGGACCGGAAAGAGGGCGGCCAAGCGAGCCCACCAGAAGATCCAGCCCATCGCGTAGGCATGCCGTGGACGCAAACGACCTTCGTAATAATGCGAGAAAAACTCCGCTTTATAAGTCGCCATGTCGACGCTGACCGGGCAATCCGATTTGCAGCCTTTGCAGGCCAGGCACAGATCGAGCGCCTCTTTGACCTCTTCGTTTTTCCAGCCATCCTCAAGCAATTCGCCATTGAGCATTTCGAACAGCAGGTGGGCTCGCCCGCGCGTCGAGTGCTTTTCCTCGCGCGTCACGCGATAGCTCGGACACATCACGCTCTTGTCGGCTCGCCGGCATTCGCCCACGCCCACGCAGCGCAGGGCGGCTCGCGCAAACGAATTGCGGTCCTCGGCGAAACTGAAATGGGTCTTCGGTTCCCAAGGATCGTAGTCGGTGCCGAGACGCAGGTCGGAGTCCAGGCGGTTCGGGCGCACGACCTTGCCGGGATTCATCATGCCGTCCGGATCCCAGATCGCTTTGAACTCCTCAAACGCGTGTACCAGCTCGTCGCCGAACATCTTGGGCAACAGTTCCGCGCGAGCCTGCCCGTCGCCATGTTCACCGGAGAGCGAGCCACCGAATTCGACGACCAGATCCGCCGCCTCGCTGACAAAACTGCGATAGTCCGCGATGCCTGCCTGCGTCGTCAGGTCAAAGGGAATCCGGCAATGCACGCACCCCTGGCCGAAATGACCGTACAGCGAGGCTTCGTAGCCATATTTTTTGAACAGTTCGCGCAGCCGCGGCAAATAATCGTCGATGCGTTCGACCGGCACCGCGCTGTCCTCCCAACCAGGCCAAGTATCTGGATGCCCAGGCACCCAAGCGGTCGATCCGAGACCACCCTCGCGAATTTTCCACAGCAGTTCTTCTTCGCGGGGATTGTCGAACAGCTTCATCGAAGGGGGTTCAGAAAGCTTGGCCAGCTTCTGCATGCAGGAGTGAGCCACCTCGTCGGCGGCCTGCTTCGTGTCGCCACCAAATTCGACCATCAGAAATCCTTTGCCATCGGGCATCATCTTGATCGCCCCCGGCTTGTCGCCGCGCTGCTGAACCCATTGGAACAGCAGATGGTCGAGCCCTTCCAATCCGGTCGGATGAAAGTCGAGAATCTCGTCGAGATGTTTACAGGCTTCGTAGACGCTGGGGTATCCGAGCACGAGCAGGCTGCGCTGCAGCGGCCTGGGCACCAGATGCAGGGACGCTTCGAGAATCGTCACCAGCGTTCCCTCCGAGCCGACGAGGGCTCGGGCGAGATGACATCCGTTTTCAGGAAGTAGCTCGTCGAGGTTATAACCCGAGACGCGCCGACCAAGGTGCGGATAGCGCTCGCGGATCTGATGGGCGTATTTGTCGATAAATGCCTGCAAGCTGCGGTAGAGGTCGCCGCGGGCTCCCGGCTCAGCCGCCAGCGCTGCGAATTGCTCTGGCGAAGTCTGGCCGACTCGCAAACGTAGGCCACGGTACGTGACGATTTCCAGTTCGTGCGTGTTGTCGCTGGTGCGCAGTCCCAGTCCATGGTTGCGCGAGATGAGCGAATGAATGCCACAGGAGTTGTTGCCCAGCATTCCACCGAGCGTGCAGTGGTTATGCGTGGCTGGGTCCGGCCCGAAGGTCAAACCGTGGTGACGGGCTTGATCGCGGAGGTGATCGAGCACGCAGCCAGGTTGGACACGGGCCAGTCGAGCTGCGGGATCGACCTCGATTACGTCGGTCAGGTACTTGCTCCAGTCCATGACCACCGCCGTGTTACAGCACTGGCCAGCCAGACTTGTCCCGCCGCCGCGCGAAAGAATCGGTACGCGATGTTCGCGGGCGATGCGCACGCTTGTCATCACGTCCTCGATCGACGCCGGCACGACGACACCGATCGGCACTTGCCGGTAGTTCGACGCGTCGGTCGCATAGAGCGCCCGGCTGCCGTCATCGAAGCGGACCTCCCCCTCGATCGCGGCTTCGAGTTCCCTGAACAGGGCCTTCGCATCGAGATCGGGAACCTCCGTATAGGCGGTTCTGATGCGCCCGTCCGGCGCCCGTTCGATGCGTCTGTCCGGATGCCTTCGGCGGTTCTCCGACGACAATTCCTCGGATTCAGTCACGGCCACATTGGCCATCTTGGCGCCCTCCGCTTGGTGGCCGCTCCCTTGCTATTCGGCATGCTGCACGATGACGTCGCGCGGAACCGCCTTCACATCCGTTACGCCCGTGAGGGCCATTCCGGTG
>JBQCJB010001002.1:0-7533 GCA_051953155.1 Aureliella sp.
AAGTGACTGGGGCTAAGGCACTTCTGTCAAAAAAACGGGACCCGTTTTAAAGCCGCTGGATGCGTTAAAATTTCGCGCTGTATTTTTTAATGCCCTCGAATTCAGCGTGGGTTCAATGGATCGTCGTAGGTTCTGGAGCGCATGCCCGCCGTGTTCGCACGGGCAACGGGCGTGCAGGAAGATGCACCGGGACGGCTCCAGGCGTCGCGAAATGGAAAAAGTTGCCGGCTCTGCGTGAATTGGCTAGCCGGCAAAGTCGATGATTGTTCGCATGGACGAACAACCGCGGCTCTTTATGGGCTGGCCGCTCGTGCGAACGCTAGCTATCTGCTGCTTACTCCTTTCCCAGGCGGGTTGCCTCGTGGGACCGCGGGCGCTCGTCGGCAGCCGGCTGCCTTACAACGATGCGGTCAAGTCGACGTCCGAACAGCAATTGCTGCTCAACATCGTACGCCTCCGCTACGTGGATTCGCCCAGCAGCTTGTCGATCTCCAGCATTGCCGAGCAGCGGGAGCTGAGCGGCGGCGTCAATGCGATGCCGTTCTTTACTTCGGCCGCGGCCGGCAATGCCGGTACGTATCGCGGTTCGGTCCTGCCGCAACTCGAGCTCTCCGGAGCCAACCGGCCGACGCTCAGCTACGAACCGCAGGACGATCAGGAGTTCACTCGCAAGCTCTTCACGCCGATTTCCTTGGACGGCGTGGCGTATCTGTCGAAGACGACCTGGCCAGTTTCCACCGTCTTTCGGCTCTACCTGGAGAACCTCAACTGGGTCTCCAACGCCGAGACGGCCAGCGGTCCGACGCCGGTCGACCCGCCGGAGTTCGCTCAGTTTCGCGAGGGAATCGAGGCCCTGCAGCGGCTGCAGGATCGCAAGCTGGTCACTTTGTACTCGATGGAGCGGGACGCACCGGTCAGCGGGCCGCTGCCGCACGATAAGGACTCGGCGACCGTGGCTGTGGAAGCGGTGAAAAATGGGCTGGACGTCCAGAGTTCCGACGCGGGTCTGACGGTGGTCCGACGCCGCAAGCAACCGGTGCTGCGAGCCGACGAGGCCGTGGCTGCCGAAGTCGACTGGGCGATCTTCTGCGAAGCTTTCGGGCTCGATCCGGAGGCGCGGAGCTTCGATCTGACGAACGAACAGCTCGACCCGTATTTAAAGGACGCGCCGCCGACCGGACTGCAAGTGCTCGACCTCGAGACGCGTTCGCTTTTGCAGGTGCTGTTCTTCGTCTCGCACGGCGTCGAGGTACCCCGCGAGCATCTGGCATGTGGCAAGGCAACGTTGACTCGCGGCTACGACGGTCTCCCGTTCAACTGGGACGAAGTCGTCGGCGGATTGTTTCATGTTTGCAGCGTCAAGTCGAAAAAGCCGCCGCCGGGAGCTCACGTCGCCGTCTCGTACCAGGGCTATTGGTTCTACATCGACGAAAGGGACCGAGCGACCAAAGCTACTTTCGCGCTGCTATTGGAGGTTTCGCGACTGGAGCTCGAGTCGGCCGAGGCCCAGTCCTTCATGTTCACGCTGCCGCTGGGAGGCACGCGCTGACCGCCCAGCCGAATCACAGATGCCGGCAACGCTTTACGGTTAGCCGAAGCGGCAGGGCAATTGTTGCTTAGAATGGTCTTCCGACCAGACGCGTACGCAAGCTTGAGCAGCGATCGATTAGGAGTTAGCCACATGAGCTCCGAGCCTGAGTCTAGTGCCGCCCGCGAACAAAGATTGGACCTCGAAAGGTCAGCCAGCCTAGCGGCGGCCTATTTCGGCGTCGCAGATCATTTAATTCCCGATCTTGCCTTGTTGGCCGGCCGCTCTTCTCGATTGTCGACGACGATTCTGGCGGCTTATGTCATCGAGTGTTTGCTAAGGTCGTTCATTCTGTTTCACACCCGCACCGACGAGGCCTAACACTCGGGTCACGCCTCGTCGGGGCAGTCGATTTCGAAGGTGATGGGGGCGAAGTTCAGGTGGCGGAGAGCCGCGCCGGGATTGAAGAACTGGACGCTGCCCAGCGGCAGTTCGTAGATCGGGACGTGCGTGTGGCCGAAGAAAACCCGGTGCACACCGTTGTGGCCGACACTGGAATGAAAACCACCGCCGGGACTGAGAGCACTGGCGGGACTGAAAGCCCCGCGGGGACGGAGAGCGCCGCCGGGATTGACGGCGCTTTTGGGGCTGACGATGCCGTTGGGGCTGGGCGCCTCGGGGGTGAGGTTCAGCAGTTCGCACAGCCGCGTGCAGGTCGCTCGGGGGCGGTGGAACAGGCTGGGGATGGTGCGGTGCAGTCGCATGGCCACGGCGACTTCGTAGGCGTGATGTGCCGCTCGGCTGGGCGGGCGTTCGTCATGGAATTTTCGGCGGTAGTCGGCCAAGCCGGCGCGGCCCCCGGCATCCAGAATGTCTCCGTGGCAGAACAGGCAGTCTCCTAAACGATAGCTCTCCGGATACCATTCCAGGCGTCCGCTTTTGGTCGCCAGGTCGTCGAGCAAGTCCTGCATGTCGGGGTGCGAGTCGTGGTTGCCGAGGATGTAAACGACTCGGGCCTGCGGGTTCTGCTTGAGCAGATCGTTCAGCCAGCAGCGGCCGGCGCGCAGCGTCGCCAGGTGGCCGCCCAGGGTCGCCCAGCGGAAGTCGAAAATGTCGCCTCCCAGGACGATCAGCTGGCTGTCGCGACAGGCCGCTTCGATCGATGACATCCACTTCGGAGCCATGCTCCGCGGGCTGAGCAGGTGCAAGTCGGAAACAAAGCAGCCGGAGATCATGGCAAGGGCAAGGCCGGGCAGCCCCAAACGGTAGGTAGCGGTTTGGCCGGTTGGGGCGCCGCTGGCCCTCGCAACCGCCGAGTTCACCAGCAGTTTCGGGCCTGGCTGCCGAGGTGTCAACTGATGCGCCCCTCTCGACTGGCTCTGGTCAAGCACTCGTTTCCGAGCCCGGGCGGGCGAGAATTGGGGTGACCGGCGGTGTCCCCGCGGCGGCCAGATGTGAAATTTGTCATCATTTCCGCGCGGTACCGCGACTTTGTAAGGACGCCGGGGTTTTAGAATTTCGCCGAGGGCTGGCGCTGGGGTAATGAAGCTCCCCCAGGGCGGCTCGGCGACACTCGAGTGAGGCGCGTCTATGGCGCCTCGGGCTAGTTTGCGTGTGATGAAAGGCTGGTTGTGCGCGTTTTAGTAATTGAAGACGATCCGGTGTTGGGGCGGGCGATTTCGCAGGGGCTGGCCGATCAAGGGGACCGGTGCCAGTGGAGCGACAATGGGGTGGCGGGTCTGCAAATGGCCTCGCAGGAGAGTTTCGATGCGGTCGTGCTGGACCTGATGTTGCCGGACATGTCGGGCATCGAACTGCTGCGCAAACTGCGCAACGACCAGAACGACGTCCCGGTCTTGATCCTGACGGCTCTGGGATCGATCGACGATCGCGTCACCGGGCTCAACGCCGGGGCGGATGACTATCTGGTCAAACCGTTCGCGTTTGCCGAGCTGTCGGCGAGGTTGGACGCGATTCGCCGCCGCGCCTCACGCGGTTCGTCGACCGCGCTGCGGGTGGGCGAGCTGCACATGGAATTGACGACCCGCAAAGTCGAGCGCGACGGCCGGGATATCGATCTGACGCCCACCGAGTTCCGGTTGCTGGAGTACCTGATGCGCAACAGCGACCAGGTCGTCACCCGCCGCATGCTCTGCGAACACCTGTGGGAAGCGGACTGGGAAGGGGTCACCAACGTCATCGAGGTGCATATCAATCGGCTCCGTAGTAAGATCAACAAGGGCGACGAGCCCCAGATGATCCACACGGTCCGAGGCAGCGGGTATGTTCTTCGCACAAATTAAGAGCGTGCTCAGATCCCTTCGTTTTCGGTTGATGCTTTGGAACGCGGTCGTCATGCTGTTCGCTTCGCTGGCTGCCCTCTGGGGCTTGCGCGAAGGGGTGCGGTACACGCTGCTGTCAGAACTCGACGATGACCTGCGCGACGACTTTCGCGAAGTGTCGCTGGCCCTGGTCAACGTTTTCGAACCGACCAGTCGCGGTTTTCATGCTCAAATGGACCGCAAAGCCCGCGGCCACATCCAACGCAGCTGGTTCGTCCAAATCGTCGACATGTCGGCGCAGACCAGCCTCGCTACGACCTCCGGCAGTCGCGACAATGCCGGCGACAAAAGCGTGCTGCTGACAGCCGCCGAGCCCCCGAGCGCAAGTTCGGCAGCTAGCGATGCTCCGCCGGCGGCCACCACCAGCACGGCGATCGACTCCGCGGCCAGCGGCCCGCAAGCCAACGGCTCGGTACCGAACGGCCCGGTAACCAATGGCTCAGTAACCAATGGCTCAGTAACCAATGGCTCGGCGGCTGACCGGTCGCAACTGCTGCGCGGCAAGCCGCGAATCATCTGGCAAACCTTCAACGTGCCCGACTGGTCGCTGCTGAAAGTACCGCCCAATTTCGACCGCTTCACTCTGCCCGATGGGGTGGCGACGACGATCGACGATTTCCGGGTGATCGAGAAGACGGTCGAGAACGCGCGGAGCGGGCCGGTGCGGGTCCGCATGGGAGCGTCGCTCCGCTCGATCCAGCACGCCTCGAAAATTACCGACCAGTTGGTGCTGCTGAACATTTTTATCTCGCTGGTCGTGGCGCCGCTGGGTGGTTACTGGTTGGCGCTGCGGGCAACCCAGCCGCTGAAGTCGATGATCCGCACGGCCGACCGTTTGCGACCTCAGCAGATGGAAGAACGCCTGCCGATTCGCCATACCGAAGACGAGATCGACCAGTTGTCGTTGTCTTTCAATCGGCTGCTTGATCGCATCGCCGAGTACCTGACCAAGCGCCAGGACTTTCTCGCCAATTCGGCGCACGAGCTGCGCACGCCGCTGGCCGCGCTGCGCTCGACCGCCGAACTGGCGCTGAATTCCGATCGCACGGTCGACGAGTATCGCGAATTGCTCGAATCGATCGTGTCGGAGTGCGGCAATCTCGAACAGCTGGTCAATCAATTGTTGCTGCTCTCGGAGACCGAGTCGGCGCACTTCGAGACCCGCGGCGAAATTGTCGACTTTTCCAAGATCACCAGCGACGCCTGCGATATGTTCGGAGCGGTTGCCGAAAGCCGCGGGGTGACCCTGGCGACCGAGATTGCGCCCGATGTCCTGGTTGACGGCAGCCGCTTGCATCTCCGACAATTGCTCAACAACCTCATCGATAACGCCATCAAGTTCATTCCCAACGAGGGACGCGTGACCGTGGAGCTGGCCTCGACGGCGGCCGGACAGTGCCTGAAAGTTCGCGACACGGGCGTGGGAATCGCCGAGGCGGAACTGCGGCGGATGTTCGAACGGTTCTATCGGGGCGATCGGGCGCGCCGGCGCAGCACTCCGACACGGGGCACCGGATTGGGATTGAGCATTTGCCGGGCGATCGCCGAGGCGCACGGCGGGACGATCGCCATCAGCAGCCAACCAGGCGTTGGCACCGAGGTCGTCGTCAACTTGCCCCGACCGTGCCGCAACATCGCTGAGACCACTGCAACTTGAATGACTGACCTCTCCTCATGCTGCTCGTCGAAAATCCAGTCCTCCAGCGCGAGCTGCTGACGAATCTCAGGGCCAGTCGTTCCTTCTGGCTGATGCTGCTCTATCAGTTGGCCCTGGCCGGCGTGCTGCTGGCGGCCTATCCCAGCGGCCAGCGTGTCGACCTGACGAGCGACTCGGCGCAGGCACTGCAACTGGTCGACTTCTTCTTCCTCGGGCAGTACATCATCGCTTCGCTGATGGCCCCGACCTTCGCCGCCGGCGCGATCAGTGGCGAGAAGGAGCGAAAGACCTACGAGATGCTGCTGGCCAGTCCGCTCCATCCGTGGGCGATCGTCATCGGCAAGATGGTCGCTTCGCTGACGCACCTGGTCGTGCTGATCGTCGCCTCGCTACCGATCATCATGCTCGCGCTGCCGCTGGGGGGCGTGAGTATTTACGAAGTGCTGGCGGCCTACTTGTGGTTGATGATGTCGGTGATTTTGTTCGGTTCGATCGGTTTGACGTGCAGCGCGGCCTTTCGCCGAACGGCATCATCGCTGGTGGTTTCCTACCTGGTGATCCTGCCCTTGGTATTGATTGGAGCAATGTTCTGGCGCGGCCTGGCCAGCCAGGGCAATGTGCGTTTGCAGATCGCCACGTTCGTGCTGCCACCTCTGTTTCTGGGCGTCAGCGCGCTGCTCTGCCGCTGGACCGCCGGCCGCTTGCTTTATCCACCCGATGTCGGCAGCGAAGGCAAGGACGTGATCGACCTGGAGCAGGAATCGAAGGAAGCCATCGGGATGGTGATCCAGCGCGACCAGTTCCCCGATCGCCTATTCGCTCCGCCGCGGCGAACCGCGCTCATGCACGACAATGCCAATCCGGTCTACGACAAGGAGATCCATGCTGAACTCTTCAGCCAGGGGACGTTGATGCTCCGGCTGGTGATTCAGATCAGCATGCTACTGGCCATTCCGTTGATGGCCGTTACACTTTTTTATCAGCCGCCCAACCTGAGCGCCTGGTATATCTGCTATGCGCTAGTGTTCAATATCCTGGTGGCGCCCGTGTTCTCCGCCGGAGCGCTGACCAGCGAGCGCGAGCGGCAAACCTTGGAATTGCTGCTGACGACGGTTCTCTCGCCGCGTCAAATCATGTGGGGCAAACTGCTGGCCGGTTTCCGCGTCAGTTACGTGCTGACGATGTTCCTCATGTGGCCGGTCGTCCTGGCGTTCTTTCTCGCCTTCGAGTTCTACCATTCGATTTGGTTATCGGTGCTGACGTTCTTTCTGATCGTGTTCGTCGCTGCGGTCTTTAACTCGGTCAGCGCGATGCTCTGTTCGGCGCTCTGCCGCCGCACGTCGGTGGCCATGTTGACTTCATATTCGCTCCTGATCGCGCTCTATTTTTTGCCCGTGGCGGCCTGGTATCTCGGAACGAACGTGTCGGAGGACGCCGGCCTGCTGCAGGGGCTGCGCTGGCTGGGGATCAGCAGTCCGTTGATGGCGGCCTTCTGGGTGCCGCTGGAGAGCGGATTTGCATTGCCGGAAATCCGCCAGGGCTGGATTTTAGTGCTGAGCTACTTCGGTCTGAGCCTGGGCCTGATCGGGGCGATGTTCGCACTGGCTTCCCTGGTGCTCCGCTACCGGCTCGGGATGACTGGGCGTTAAATTGGTGGGATTGCGCAGAAATTTTCGGATTGGCTAAATTTCTTCAAGTCCACAAGCCGATGATGACCTTGTGACGAGATGGAAGTTGGGAACGCCAAGGATGGATCTGATGCGCAACAGTCGAACCCGTTGGTTAGCCGCCACATGTGCTGCCGTTCTGCTCAGCCAGACCGGGTGCATCACGCTGTTGGGCGGCAAAGTGCGCCGTCCGAAGCTCGACACCAGTTACCTCGAGGCCGCCGGTTACTCGATTCCGCCGGGAGGAATGCCTGCCCCGGTGCGGCCCACTCATAGCGACGGCCGCGCGATCGTCATGGAAGTCCGCGGCGTCGAAGAAAAGCCGCACCTGGAACAAAT
>JBQCJB010001003.1:0-3025 GCA_051953155.1 Aureliella sp.
TCGACGCCTTCGACCAGTTCTGGCAGAAGTACCCTGAGCGGCAATTGTGCCTGGTCGGCCGCGCGGGCTCGCGCTGCCAGGACATCCTGGAGCGCATTGCCCAACATCCGCGGCTGGGACGCCAACTGTTCGCCTTCCACGATTTGTCGGACGCCGAGCTGCAGTTCTGCTACCAGGCCTGCCGCGGGGTGATCTTTCCTTCGATCGTCGAAGGTTTTGGACTGCCGATCGTCGAGGCCCAGTGGTACGGCCATCGGACGCTGGCTAGCGACACTCCGATCCACCGCGAAGTGGGTCGAGACGACTGCCACTACTTCGATCTCTCTTCGCCCGAATCACTGGTCGAGCTGCTGGTCGCATGCGAGCACCAGCCGCAGCTGCTTAAGACAACCGGCGCCGAGTGCCGGGCGGTGTCCTGGTCCGACTGCATCGACACCTTCTTTGACCGATGCCTGCAAGCCTACCGCCAGCAATTGGATCACCAGCCGAGCCTAGCCCGCAGCGCCTGAGCGAGCCGGCTGTTAGACATCCGTGCGGCGGCGCAGCGTTTTCTTGGGCACTTCGGGCGTTTCCGCGACGCCAGCCTCTGTGTGCACGCGCAGCTTGGGACGGAACCAGCCGCCAGCGGCACCTGCCTGCTGGGCAGGCGGGCTACCAGCACCAGCCGGCGCGACCGGTGACGGGGCAGGGCGGGGCGCCGCTCGGACGCCCGGCGCAGCCGTGACTGAGGGCGCAGCAGTGACCGTGGGTACGGCTGCTGGGGCGCGGACGCGTTCGGGAGCGGGACGCGAGCGGGCGGCGGCAGCGGGAGAATGATGGACCACCGTTTCATCGCCGATCTCGCCGAGATATTCCTTGCGAACCTCGGGATGCTGCTTGACCGCTTCAGGCGGCCCTTCGCACAGCACGGTCCCCTTATTGATCACATAGCAACGATCGACCGTATCGAGAATTTCCCTGGCAGCGTGGTCGGTGATCAAGATCGAGATGCCGCGCTGTCGCAGACGCTCGATCACTTGCTGGATGCTTTGCACGGTAACCGGATCGATACCGGCAAACGGTTCGTCCAGCATGATGATTTGCGGATCGGAGACCAGGCAGCGCGCGATCTCCAGCCGTCGCCGTTCACCGCCGGACAGGCGGCTCGCGCGGCTTTTGCGGATGTGCGTGATGTCGAACTCTTCGAGCAACTGCTGGGTCCGCAGCCGACGCTCACGGTAGGGCATGCCCAGCAACTCCAAAACGGCCAAGATGTTCTGCTCGACGGTCAGCTTGCGAAAGACGCTCGATTCCTGGGCGAGGTAGCCCATGCGTCCCTCGCGAGCGCGGCGATACATGGGCCAGTCGGTCACTTCCTGCCCGCCCAGAAACACCTGGCCGCGATCGGGTTTGACGATGCCACAGGCCATGCGAAAGCTGGTCGATTTGCCAGCCCCGTTCGGGCCGAGCAAGCCGACGATTTCGGCTTCGGCCACACGAAGACTCACCCCGCCGACGACTTTGCGGCGACCGTAAACCTTTTCCAGGCCGCGAACTTCGAACACATCCATGCTGGTTCTTCCGAAGGCTGCTTCTAGCGGATCCGTCCCATCCTCGCGAAATTCGGATACGGCACCGGTGCATTCCACCGGTGCGGCCAGAAGACTAGCAGAGCTTTGCCGATGAGAAAACGTCGTTCTACATAATGGTGCCCGGCCCAGTCGCGCGCATCCGAGCTGGCCGCGCTGTTGTCCCCCATCGGAAAGAACTCGCCTTTGCCCAGCTGGTACTCCAGCGTTCCACGCTTGCTGAATAAGGGAGTCGTCGCCCAGAGTTCGGGATTGGCGTAAATCCACGAAATGACATCAATCGGTCCGTCGCTGTCGCGTTGCAACAGCGAGCGGATCTCGGGATCGCGAATGCTGTTAATGACAGTCATCAAATCGTTGGTGCTGTAGTCGGCATAGAATCCGGGGCGGATGGCGATGTAGTAGATGTCGCGCCAGACTCGCGCCCGGTGAACGGTCAGGTCGATCGCCTGTCCACCCACGGCCGCCGGGGCCGCATCGAGCGGATCTTCGGCCGACCAGTACGGGCGTCGCGCCTCGGCCGTGCGGAAACGGTGCGAATCGTACTCGGTCGGCTGGTCGAACGTGACCAGCGAGCCATCGATCCACACCATCAGTCGATCATCGATGTTGGCGTATCGCACGCGATATTGCCCCGGTCCTTTGATCGCCGTGTCGGCTGCGGGCACGACCACCGCCGAACCACCCTCGGCGGCGAACGCGTTGAGTTCTTTCCCGTTGTCGGTTGCGTGAAGGGTGGCTTTACCGGTCGCGACGTCGACGTCACATCGGTAATGGATGCCGAATTCGACCAAATCGAAACTCAGCACGCCCGATTTCCCCTTGACTTCGACGTCGAACTCGGCCGCCAGGTCGCCTACCCAGTGCAGCCCATCCTGCGCCAGTCCGGTCAGGCCGTCGTAGGTGATCGAATTGGGAGGCACGACATTGAGAGCCCGCTGCTCGGGAGTGACGTCGGCCCGCAGGTATCCCGAAGCGTCGAACAGCATGCTCCGCCGCGCAAAGCGGGTCGTGTTGTAAGCCAGGAAATCGGTGATCAGATTGACCGAGTAAGGATCGATGCTCGGCAGTTTGCTGCCGGCGGACACTTCCCGCCACGATTCGCTATCGAGGTACTTGTGGTAGTAGCGGAGCCAATGCGTTTGCCCGCTGGCGTCGCTGGCCTTCAGTTCGGCTGACCAGCTGTCGACGGTCTGTTGCGGCTGCCACGCGTGCGGCGAGGAACCGTCGGGCATGGCTTGCGGTTGCCACAAACTGGGCCAACCGGCGGCGACGAGATCTCGAGCCTGATGATCGGTATCGGAGACGACTTGCATCATGGCCAGCGCTTTTTGGGGTGGCTTGCGCGCCAGTCGCCAGGGGTCCGAATCGCGGTTGCGAATGTAGACATCGCCCCCTTCGATATGCAGTTGCTCGCCAGGCAGGCCGACCAGCCGCTTGATATAGTTCATCCGCGC
>JBQCJB010001004.1:0-7122 GCA_051953155.1 Aureliella sp.
GCGCGCCAGAGACAATGAAAGATCGCGCCAGAGAAAAACTCCCCTCGCCTCAAAGCGGCTGAAGCGAGGCGAGGGGGAGCACAGTAGAAGGTGGTGCTTGGCCGAAGCGGGGCGAGGGAAGCGAAGACCAACCAGCGCTTCGACGAAGAAGGGCGCGGGGACGTGAGAAAAAAGCTTACTCCGTCGGCATCTCGGGCTTCTCCCCATACTTGGCTTCGTAGCGCGCGGCGAACTTATCGAAGTTCTCCGGATGGCAGATGAAGCACTGCGAATCGGGGCGATTGTGCTGGTCGCACCAATCGCCGGCTGCCTTGAACTTGGCGACAAGCGATTTGTCACACTGCGCGCATTCCTCTTCGGGGACGCCGTGCTCGGCGCACCACCAAGCCCCGTGAGCGTGG
This sequence comes from Aureliella sp., assembly GCA_051953155.1. GTDB lineage: Bacteria > Planctomycetota > Planctomycetia > Pirellulales > Pirellulaceae > Aureliella. The sequence goes on from JBQCJB010001004.1 coordinate 402, forward strand.
CCTGTTTCGCCATGGTCCGCGTGATCATGGTCATGGTCGCCTTCGGCGCTGGCGGCGGGGCCTTCGGCGGTCGCAGCGCCGTCGTTGGAGGCTGCGTCGCAGCCGAACAGACCCAAACATGCCGCCAGTCCCAAAGCTAATAGTCGGGCTTGTAAGCTGAACAGAAATTCCATCGCGTTTTCCTTTCGGCGCGCAGCCGAATCAGAGGAGACAAACAACTATCCGTTCGATTGGTCTTGGCCAGCCGAACGGTTTAAAACCATGTACAAGACACGCAGCACCAGCAGGCTCATGATCATCGCGCTGCATACGCCCCCGATGACAACTGTCGCCAGAGGACGTTGCACTTCGGCGCCCATACCGGTGCCGAAGGCCATCGGTACAAAGCCCAGGCTGGCGACCAGCGTCGTCATTAGGATCGGCCGCAAGCGCGTCATCGCGGCTTGTTCGACTGCCTCGTCGAGCGTCCGGCCGCGACGCCGCAGTTGGCGAATGGTCGAAACCAGTAGCATGTCATCGAGCACCGCCACGCCTGACAACGCGATGAAGCCGACGGCCGCCGAGATAGAAAAGGGCATATCGCGTATCCACAGCGCCACGATTCCACCGATCCATGCGAACGGAACGCCGGTGAACACACGCAGCGCGTCAATCCAACTTCCGTAAGTCGAATACAGCAGTCCGAGAATCATCAGCAGGGCAACGGGCACAACGATGGCGAGCCGCCTTTGGGCTCGCTGGAGGTTCTCGAACTGGCCGCCCCACTCGACGCGATAGCGCCCCGGTGGCAGGGACACGTGGGCCGCGATCGTGCGACGAGCTTCCGCAACAAAGCTGCCCAGATCGCGGCCGCGCACGTTGGCTTCAATGTTGATGCGCCTTTGGTACCACTGGCGCTTGACCGTGTTGGGTTCTTCGACGCGCTCGATCGTTGCCAGTCGCGCCAGCGGAATGCGCTGTCCGTCGGCTGTCGAGACCAACATCGAGGCAATCGACTCGGCCCCGGAGCGGACCTGCTCGGGTAAACGGATTACGAGCGGAAAACGCAGTTGACCTTCGTAAACCTCGCCGACGTGGCGGCTGCCCAGCGAGCGCACCAACTCCATCACCTGCGACGCGGCAATTCCATACCGGGCCAGTTCGTCTTGCTTGAGTCGAATTTGCAAGACCGGCTGCCCGGTCACTTGCTCGACGCGTACGTCACTAGCGCCGGGGATCTCTCTAAGGTAGCTTTCGATCTCCGCCGCCTTTTCAACCATTACCTCGAGATCGTCGCCAAACAGGATAGCGGCCACGTCGGCCCGCACGCCCGAGACCATTTCATTGATCCGCATCTCGATAGGCTGAGAGAATGCCAATCGGGGGCCGGGCAAGTCGCGGAGTTCGCGTTCGACCAGTTGCGTCAGCTCTGCCTGAGCCTTCGCTCGTCGCCACTGCTCACGCGGCTTCAGCGTGATGAACAGATCGGTCAACTCCGTGCCCATCGGATCGGTCGCTACCTCGGCGGTGCCGACGCGACTCCAAACGTGTGCTATCTCGTCGGGAAATTCTGCCAACAGGACCTTTTCCATACGCGTGTTGTAGCGAATCGTTTCTTCCAGGCTCGTGCCCGCCAGGCGGACGACATTGAGCGTGATGGCTCCCTCGGACAGTCTGGGAACGAACTCGCTGCCCAAATTCGGAGCGATCAGGCCAAAGACGCTGAACAACAGCAGACATGCCAAACCGACGACGGCGGTCTTGTGAACCATCGTAACGCGGAGCACCGGCGCGTAGCATCGCTTGAGCAGCCGGATTAGCCACGGTTCCCTCTCGCTGATTCGAGCCGGCAGCATGATGCTGGCCAGCACCGGCATGAGTGTTAATGAGAGCACCATCGAACCGGCTAGAGCCATGATGACCGTCAAAGCCATCGGGCGAAAAAGTTTGCCCTCGATCCCCTCCAGCGTCAGGATCGGCAAATAGACAATCATGATAATCAATTCGCCGAACATGGTCGGCTTGCGGACCTCGAGCGCCGCATCGCGAATCACTTGCAAACGCGTGCGGCCTCCAAGTCCATGCGAAAGATGGCGTACGCAGTTCTCGACCATCACCACCGAACTGTCGACGACCAACCCAAAGTCGATCGCACCCAGGCTGAGCAGGCTGGCGGCGATTCCGAACTGCAGCATGCCGGAAAAAGCGAACAGCATCGACAGCGGAATCGCCAGGGCCACGATCAGACCGGCCCGCAGGTTTCCCAGAAACGCGAACAACACGGCGATGACCAGCAGTCCTCCTTCCAGCAGATTCTCCTCGACGGTGTGGATGACGTGGTCGACCAGTTCGGTACGGTCATACACGCTGGTCAGTATTACGCCCGGGGGCAGCGTCGAACGCAGCTGTTGAATCTTTTCCTTGAGCGCCAGCGTGACTGCGTGGCTGTTTTCGCCCATGAGCATAAAGCCCAGCCCGAGGACCGCTTCGCCACGGCCGTCCGCAGTTACGGTTCCACGGCGAATCTCATGACCAATCTCGACGCTGGCCACATCGCGGACCCGGATGGGAACACCGTCTTCGGCAGTGATAACGATCTGGGCGATCTGCTGGAGATTGACCGTTCGCCCTATGCCGTGGACCAGCAATAGTTCACCGCCGTCATTGATGGTGCCACCGCCAACATTTTGATTGTTAGCGGAGATGGCTTGGGCGACTTGTTCATAAGTTAACGAGTGCTTGATCAATCGATCCGGATCGAGGCGAACCTGATATTGCTTTTCATAGCCGCCCCAGCTGTTGACCTCCGCGACTCCCGGCACCGAGCGGAGTTGCGGCTTGACGACCCAGTCGTGCAAAGTGCGGAGCTCGGTTAGTCGAGCTGTTCGCTCGGCGGGATCAGCGCTCGACAAGTCCACGCCCTCGTAGGAGAGGGCATAGTGAAAGATCTCGCCCAAGCCTGTCGAGACGGGGCCCATCTGCGGCCGCTCGATCCCTGCCGGTAACTCGACGGTCGCCAGGCGCTCGTTGATTAACTGCCGCGCGAAATAAATATCGACGCTGTCCTCGAAGAGCACGGTGACTTGCGACAGGCCGAATTTTGAAATCGATCGCAAATCCAATATATGAGGCAAACCACTGATCGCCTGTTCGACGGGGAACGTGATTTGACGCTCGATTTCCTCGGAGGAGAGGGCGGGCGCATTGGTGTTGATCTGCACCTGGACCGGCGTCGTGTCGGGAAAGGCGTCGAGATCCAGCCTCTGTAGTGAGAAGACGCCGACGACCGCCAGCGCCAATGTGCCGAGAATCACGGCCGCGCGATGCCGCAGGGAGAAATCGATGATTTGACTCAGCATGCCCGGGGCCCTTCTAATCCATCTCGCAGCAGCCGGCGCCCAAACCGTTTTTCAGCAGTTGAGCCCGCAGAACGTCGCTGCCGCTGGTGGCGATAACTTCACCGGGCATCAAGCCCGCAATGACTTCGCGCATGCCGTTTTGCGCAGCTCCCAATCGCACGCTGCGCACGTGAAAGACTTTGGGACTCCCCTTCTCGAAGTAGTGGCGATCGCGCACGAAGACGATTTGACAACAGCCCTCCCAGTGCGTGGCCTGCTCCGGCACCAGGATCGCGTGGGGTTCGTCGCGCACGATAATCTTGCCCGTGCCAAACGTCTGATCGCGCAAACTGCCATGGTCGTTGGGCAGCGTCGCTCGCACCTGCACCATCCGCGTGTGCGCATCGGCCGCCGTGCTCAACCAGTCGAGATGCCCATCGATCGTGCGGCGACTGCCGTCGGGTGCAAAGCGAACCGCTTGGCCGATGGCGATTTGATCGAGGTCTTCCAGCGGGACGCTCAATTGCAACCACATCGTCCGCGTATCGGCGATCTCAAACAGCACCCGCGCCGCGTCGACCACTTCCCCCAGCGACAGCTCGCGACGAACGACGATGCCATCGATCGGGGCGACATTCGCGACAAGGTTGGCAGTGGCAGTCGCCTCGTCCAGTCGGTTTCGAATTTCCGCCGGCAGGCCGGCAAGTCTCAGTCGCTGCAGAGCCGTCGATTCATCCACTTGGCGAAGTTCGTCGGCCCGCACCGGAATTCCGAGGTTTCGCAGCGTTTGTTCGGCTGTCAGCACATCTGCCAGAGCCTTGGAGTGCGCGGCTTGCGCTTCGAGCAGTTTAGCGCCGGAAATCGCGGCCCGAGCCTGCTCGAGTCGCCGGACATTTTGCTGTTGCAGCTTTTCCTCGGCTAGGGCTCGCAGGAGCTGCGACTTGGCTTCGCCGACCGCCTTGGCGTCGATGACCGCCAGCACATCGCCGCGGGCAACCTTGTCACCCAAATTCTTTTCAATCGACCAAACGCTACCGGGTTGTCGCGAAGCCAGACTGGCTGTGCGGGTCGCGTCGTAGACGATCTCGCCGCTGGCGGCGATCGATTCGACGATTGGTCCTTGGCCGACCGGTTCGACATCGATCCCGGCCTGCTGAACCGACTTGAGCGAAGCGAATTGAATGCGCGTCTGGTAGAGTTTGCAGCGGCTGTTGTTCTCTTTGCGAGGCAGGACGCTCAAGGCGTGCGTCGCGCGACCGGCCGCGGCCTTCAGCGTCAGCACGGTTGGCGGTTCCTTCAGTTCGGCAATCTCGGGATGCTCGATCGGGCAATTATGCACCCCGTGCAGCAAGCAAAATCCGTAGTCCGGTAGCTTCGGCATCAATTGCGGATCGCACTCGACGCAGATCGATTCGGGAACGTTGTGCGCTGAGCACCAATCGTCGGCTGGGGGCGCCGTCGCCCCGACAAGAGCGCCGAATTTTGGGACTCGCCACTGGTAGTGGTGCCCGAAATAGAACACCCCGCCGAAGGCCGCCAGGACGATCAGCGTGCTTGCGCCCCGCTGCAATGCGGTCCAGGCTCTGCCGGTCAAATTCCGCTGCCGCTCGGTCGGAGCAGGGTCCGCCGAGCGCGGCGCGCGGCCAGCCGCCGGCGCAGAGTTCATCAATTTGGTCATGGGGCGCCTCGAGGGAAAATATGTCTTGGGGACGGGAGCCTGCGATAGGCTCGCAGTGGCAGAGCGGCAGCTTCTGCTCGGGAAAAGCGTGGTGGCCTAAGACAGCACGAAAGGACGGCGAGCGCGCTTGATCGTGCCCTCAGCCTGGCCCGCTGCGGCCAGGCAGTGCTGGATATGTGTCGCTCAAATCAAGAAGGAGCAACGTGCGATGCGAATCGCTTTGCCGTCGGGTGGATGGTCCAAGCGCCAGCGATCGAGCGAGCGCGAACCAACCCTCATCGATGCAAAACGGCCGGCATTGCGATCAGAGCCAATAGAAAACAAGGCGATCGCCGCCTCGAGAGAAGGGCGAGCTTTCAAGGGAAGGACTTTGCACGCGCAGTCACCGTTGCACCGGTCTGGCTCGTGGCACGGCCGGATCGGCTCGCCGTCGTTTTGATCCTGGCAGCATGGGCAGTCATCTTCCAAAGCCGCAGGCTCGTCGGAGCACTCTGGCTCCTCCCAGCGCTGGTGTTCACCAGCACAGCCCGCCGGACCGCCATGGCAGCAGCTACCGAAGGCTCCGCCTGACGCACAAACGACGGGACAAAGCGTGACGCGCACAGCAATCAGGCAAAGCAACCACATGCGAAACATGCTGCCATTGTCGACCGTCATTCAGGTGCCGTCAAGAATGCCAACGGCGGACGAGTCCAGCGACGAGCCATGCGTATCGAAGCGCGCGGCTGGAATCCCGACGACCTCTTGACCCCTCCCTATCATCTTTATGGTCCGAGCGGATGCGTTGGTCCGCGTTCGCGTTTTCCACTATTTGCGAAAGGGTTTGCTATGAAAACGCTTTTCAATGCCTTGATGCTGATCGCTGCTCTGCTGGTCACCTGTGCGCCGTACGATCCTGCGCTGGCCGGCTCGCCGGCGGCGGATCAAAAGAAATCGACGCCGCAGACGCAAAGCAACGACACGGTTGCGGGTGGCAGTAAGACTGCGGCCGCTCGCGCGAAGGGAAAAGAGGCTGGGGAAATGGCTAATAAGTCCCGCAAAAAACTGGCGGAGAACGATCCGACGAGCCAAGCGGCGGAGCTGACCAAGCAGATCGATGCGATCAAGCGCTCGCTGCTGCGGAGCTTTGCAGCCGCGAAGCTTTCCGACGAACAGAAAGAACAAGCCGACGCGCTGTTCGCCAAAGTGGGCAAGAGCTTTGTAAGCAAGCGTGCCGCAGCCCAGATCACCGAGGAACTACAAAAGAAGTATGCCAGCTCACTGAAAGCGGCCGATGGCAAGTCGGCCAAAGAGCGCGCCGCGTCGGCTTACGAAATGGCTGGCTTCAGCCCCGAACAAATCAAAGTCTACGAGTCGACTCAGAAGGCGCTCGAGAAAGCCAAACGCGACTTTGCGGTTGGCTTGAGCGACAAACAAATCGCTGCTTTACCGAAAACGCTGCAGAAAAGCATCCAGGCCAAGTAGGACAGCCGTCTCGGCTGTCTTGCACTTCGCTTCGACCAAACAGTAGGACAGCCGTCTCGGCTGTCTAGCACTTCGCTTCAGCCAAGCAGTAGGACATCCGTCTCGGCTGTCTAGCCAATCACCTAATCTCGCAATTCGGTTCGAGCGAGGCGTTGCGGCAGCGCGGGGGCGCCCCCCCCCCCCCCCCCCCCCCCCCCCCCCGGGCGGGGGGGGCCCGGGGGGGGGTTGTCGGGGCGCTCCGGGGTGCGAGGGGGTTGCTTTG
>JBQCJB010001005.1:0-5758 GCA_051953155.1 Aureliella sp.
GCCGGGATGCTGTGGAGCAAGCAGTTCTATCATTACGACGTCGACCGCTGGCTGGAAGAACGCGGCTCCGATCCGTTCAAGGAAACGCGAAAGGCCGCGCCGCGCAACGATAAATGGCATCACATGTACAACGGCGACATCCTCTCGATGCCCGACAAGTGGGAGTACCCTTGGTACGCAGCCTGGGATCTCGCCTTCCATGTGATCGCGCTGACGGTCGTCGATCCAGATTTCGGCAAGCAGCAATTGAAACTGGTCCTCCGCGAGCGTTACATGCATCCCAACGGCCAGATTCCGGCCTACGAATGGAATTTCGGCGACGTCAATCCGCCGGTGCACGCGTGGTCGACCATATTCAACTATCGCCTCGAAAAAGCGCAAACCGGCGAGGGCGATCGCGAATGGCTGAAGAGCTGCTTTCAGAAACTGTTGTTGAACTTCACCTGGTGGGTCAATCGCAAGGACCGCGCTGGACGCAACGTGTTCGAAGGAGGTTTTCTGGGGCTAGATAATATCGGCGTCTTCGATCGCAGCGCGCAGCTGCCGACGGGCGGCTACTTGGAACAAGCCGATGGCACGGCCTGGATGGCGCTCTTTTGCCAGAACATGCTCGAGATTGCAATCGAACTGTCGATGACCGATTCCGACTACGCGGACATGGCCGTCAAATTCAGCGAGCACTTTCTGTGGATCGCTTCGGCGATGGGGCACATGGGCGGCAACACGTCGATGTGGGACGAAGAGGACGGATTCTACTACGACGTCCTGCGGCTGCCCGACGGCCAGGGACAGCGACTGAAAGTGCGTTCGATGGTAGGGCTCTTGCCGCTGTGCGCGGCCACGACGTTCGAAGGTGAGCTGGTCAAGAAATACCCAGAGGTCGGCGAGCGCTTGCAGCGTTTCATCTTTGCCCGCCCTGAGGTGGCTGCAGCCATCCATGATCCGCTGATGGTCGGTCCGACGGGCCGACGGCTGGCGTCGATCCTCGATCAGTCCAAGCTGCGTCGTGTCCTTTCAAAGATGCTCGATGAGAGCGAATTTTTCAGCGATTTCGGTATTCGTTCACTCTCTCGTTATCATGCCGAGCATCCGTATGTGATCAACGTGGGGGGGCAGGAATTCCGCGTCGACTACCTGCCCGCGGAATCCGACACCGGGATGTTCGGTGGGAACTCCAATTGGCGTGGACCGATTTGGATGCCCGTCAATGCATTGATCATTCGCGCGTTGCTGCAGTACTACAGCTATTACGGCGACGAATTCACCGTCGAATGCCCGACCGGTTCGGGTCATCACATGAATCTGTACCAAGTCGCCGAAGAGATCGCGCGGCGGCTCGGCAATATTTTCTTGAAAGACGAAGATGGTCGACGCCCGCTGTATGGAGGCACCGAGAAATTCCAGCATGACAGCCATTGGAGCGACTGCTTGCAGTTCTTCGAGTATTTCCATGGCGACAACGGCGCAGGCCTTGGCGCCAGCCACCAAACGGGCTGGACCGGCGTCATCGCGCGGTTGATGCACCTGTTTGCAACCATCAAAGAGGATCAGCTACTGCAATTAGGCAAACGAGGCATCTTCGAAACCGCAGCGGCGAGTGCTGCGGCAGCAAGTGACGCGATGCCGCCCCAACCTTCCGAAGCTACGATACCCGTGCGTTCTTAGTCTCGACCGGACGTGCTGGGTTTGCAATCCATCGACGATCTACTCCTTTGTGGACAAGAGTTTTTCTATTATGGCCGAGTCGCGTTATCCTCTGCTTTACCAGATCAATACCCGCGTGTGGATGACGGAGCTGTCGCGCGGTTTGGGGCGCCGAGCCACGCTGGACGATATCCCGGACAGCGAACTGGATCGCGTGGCGGAACTGAGGTTCGACTGGGTTTGGATGCTCAGCGTTTGGCAAACGGGCCCCGCTGCCCGGCAGGTTTCGCGCGACAATCCACAGTGGCGCACCGAATTCCAGCACACGCTGCCCGATCTGCGCGAGGAGGACATCGCCGGTTCGGGGTTCGCCATTACTGGCTACACCACGCATCAGGATTTGGGCGGCGATACAGCTTTGGCGCGACTGCGCGAGCGGCTCGCACAGCGCGGCATCAAGCTGATGCTGGACTTCGTCCCCAATCACATGGGTCTGGGCCATCCGTGGGTCGAGGAGCATCCGGAGTACTTCGTTCACGGTACGGAGCTCGACTTGGCCCGCGCGCCGCACAACTACATCTGGGTCAAGCGTCGTCAGGGCGACCTGCTGCTGGCCTACGGGCGCGACCCGTACTTTGCCGGCTGGCCCGACACGTTGCAGCTGAACTATGCCAACCCGGCCACACACGCAGCCATGATCGGCGAACTGACGAGAATCGCGGGTCAATGCGACGGTGTACGCTGCGACATGGCGATGCTGGTGTTGCCCGACGTCTTCGAGCGGACGTGGGGCCAGCGGGCCGAGCTGTTCTGGCCCGACGCGATCCAGTCAGTCCGCGAGCGTTCGCCGAGTTTTGTCTTCATGGCGGAGGTTTACTGGGATCTGGAATGGACCCTCCAGCAGCAGGGCTTTGATTACACGTACGATAAACGTTTGTATGATCGGCTCCGCGGTGGCGCGCCCCGACCGGTGCGCGAGCACTTTCTGGCGGACCTCGAGTATCAGCGCAAGCTAGCCCGCTTCCTCGAAAACCACGACGAACCTCGCGCGGCGGCCACCTTCCCGCTGGAGCAGCACAAAGCGGCTGCGGCGATTACGTTTCTTTCGCCGGGTTTGAGGTTTTTTCATCAAGGGCAGTTCGAAGGTCGAACGCGACATATCTCGCCTCACCTATGCCGCGCTCCCGATGAACCGCGCGATGAAAACCTGCTGGCGTTTTACGATCGCCTGTTGGCGCTCCTGCGCCAGCCCAGTTTTCGCACCGGCCAGTGGAAGTTGCTCGACTGCGCGCCGGCTTGGGATGGCAACTGGACCAACGACTGTTTTATCGCTTTTCTTTGGCGAGGTGACGCCGGTGCAAAGCATCTGGTGACAGTGAACTACGCCGACCACCCGAGCCAATGTTACGTGAGGCTGCCGGACGCCGACCTGGAAGGCCACCTGTGGCACCTGCACGATCCATTGACGGAGCGAACCTATGAACGCGAAGGCACGGAGTTGCAAACGCTCGGACTCTATCTCGACGAACCGGCCTGGCAAGCGTCAGCATTCGCAATCTGCCATAAGCCCTGCTGCCAGAACGCCTGCTAGCCGATCGCCCGGGACAATCCATTTTTAAAAACTGGTCTCCCCCTCGCGCCGCTTCGCCCCGGGGAGAGCGCCTAGCGAAACCGGTCTCCCCCTCGCCCCGCTTCGGGGAGAGGGGGCTGGGGGGTGAGGGGCAGCAGCACCAAATTGCCTAACCCAATCCAAAAGTAACTCGCCCGAGGTTCCAGCCAATGCGCAGCAAGCATTCGCCCGATGCGCAAGTGAGCAAGCGAACACACTGCGCCGCAGCTTCCCCAGCGGTCGAGGGTTGTCCGTTGGCGGACGCTCTCGCGGAGCAGTTCCGCTTCGAGAGGCTGCTCTTCGACGTGTCGGCTTCGTTCGTCAACTTGCCTCTGCCAGAGATCAACGTCCAAATCCAACGCAGCCTTCAGCGACTCGGCCGTTACCTCGCGGTCGACCGCAGCAGTTTTGCGCAGTATTCCGAAGGCAAGCCGGACATGGTCGTAACGCATTGTTACGTGGCTTCCGGAATCACGCCCTTTCCTCCTGTGATCGTCGACGGTGAGCTGCCGTGGTATTCGGAGCAAATCCGCCGCGGGCGGGTCGTTCGCTTTTCGCGGCTGCCGGACGAGCTGCCGGCCGAGGCTGTTATCGAGCGCGCGTACTGCGGCCGGGAGGGCCTGAAATCGAATCTGGCGATTCCGCTCAAGACAGGTGACGGCCGAAATTGCGTCCTCACCTTCGCGACCTTCCGCAACTACCGCGAGTGGTCTGACGAACTGATCCAGCGCTTGCAATTGATTGGACAGATCTTTGCCAGTTCGCTGGCGCGAAAACATTCCGAAGAGAAACTGTGGCAGTTGCGGGACCAGCAAACCCGCATGGCTCGCATCGCCATGCTAGGTGAATTAGCCGCGGCCATCGCGCACGAAATCAACCAACCACTGTGCGCCATCGTCAGCAACGCTCAGGCCAGCCAGCGCATCCTTTCGGCCGCCGAGCCCGATCTGGAAGAGCTCTCAGGCGCCTTGGAAGACATCGCTTCGGACAGTCTGCGGGCCAGCGCCGTGGTCGCCAAACTGCGCGGCATGCTGCAAAAACGTCAACCGCAATCCGAACCGTTGCAGGTGAACGACGCCGTGGGCGAGGCCATCGCATTGATGGGGAGGCAGCTGGACCAGGCCGGCGTTAAACTCGCGCTCGACTTGAAGCCCGACCTGCCGCGCGTCATGGGTGATCGAATCCAAGTCCAGCAGGTGATCCTCAACCTGGCCCTCAACGCGATCGATGCGATGAGCCACCCGCAGTTGGACGTTCGCAACCTCACGATCCATACCGAACTGCTCGATGACCGAGAGGTCGTCGTCCGCGTGCACGACTCGGGTCCCGGTATCGACCGCGAACACCTAGCTGCCGTCTTCGACGCATTTTTCACGACCAAGCCGACAGGAATCGGCATTGGACTGGCGATCAGCCGCTCGATCGTCGAATCGCATGGCGGGCGCATTTGGGCCCATTCCGACCCCGGGCAAGGAGCCACCTTTCAATTCACGATGCCTCTGAGGAAAGGTCTTTCGTAATGATCAGCAAGGCAATGGTCTACGTGGTGGATGACGATGCGTCGATTCGCAAAGCCCTCGCGCGGCTGTTGCGTTCGGTTGGATTGCCGTCCGAGGTCTTTTCTTCGGCAGTTGGCTTCTTGGACGCGGCTCTACCGGACGCCCCGGGCTGCGTGATCCTCGACGTCCAGATGCCTGAGATCGACGGCCTGGAACTTCAACGCCGGCTGGCCAACAGCGGTTCGAAGCTGCCGGTCATATTTCTCACCGCGCACGGCGATATTCCGATGAGCGTCCGGGCTATCAAGGCGGGCGCTGCGGACTTCTTTACCAAGCCTTTCGATGATGCGGCCCTGTTGTCCGCCGTGGAACAAGCGCTCGAGCAATCGGCGTCGGATCGCGAGAAGCAGTCGAGCGATTCGATTCTGCAGCGACGTGCCGAGTCGCTATCGCCCCGGGAACGCGAAGTGTTCGCGCACGTCGTCAGCGGAAAACTGAACAAGCAGATCGGCCGCCGCTTGGGCATCACCGAAAAGACAATCAAAGTTCATCGGGCCCAAGTCGTGCGCAAAATGCAAGCAGGTTCGCTGGCAGAATTGGTGCGCATGGCTGAAAGAATCGGGATCACGGCGCCACCGTGCTAAACCTATTGGCCTAAGGTCCAATAACGGAGACGGCGCGCGACCGATATGATGCCTCGTGAACTTTCGAGCGTCGCCCGTCCCCGCCTTGCCGATGCAGCCACTCGTACTGATGTACGGACGACGGCGTCCCAAGTCTCACGCCCTACTGCCGATCATCCAGCAGCGATTTCGCCCTCCTGCACGACTACGGCAAGATTCCAATGCAATCCGAACCAAGTGCACTTTCGCCCCGGATCTCAGCCGTGCTGACCGATGTCGACGGGACGCTGGTCACTAAAGACAAACAGTTGACCGAGCGCGCCATCGCCGCGGTGGTTCAGCTTCGCCAGCGCGGCATCATTTTCACCGTCACCAGCGGTCGG
>JBQCJB010001006.1:0-2120 GCA_051953155.1 Aureliella sp.
CACTGCGCTGCCCGAGTGGGCCTCGAGCCTGGGCATGATCTTTTCGGTCATGCTGTGGATGCCCAGTTGGGGTGGCATGATCAACGGTCTGTTGACATTGCGCGGCGCCTGGAACAAGGTCTCGACCGACCCGGTGCTGAAGTTCTTCGTGGTCGGCATCACCTTCTACGGCATGAGCACCTTTGAGGGCCCGCTGCTGAGCGTCAAGAGCGTCAACGCGCTGTCGCACTACACCGACTGGACGATCGCTCACGTGCACGCCGGCGCCCTGGGATGGAACGGCTTTATGATCTTCGGCATGCTCTACTGGATGTTGCCGCGGATCTTCCAGACCAAGCTTTACAGTCTGCGCTGGGCCACGTGGCATTTCTGGATCGCCACGGTCGGTATCCTGGTCTACGTGATCCCCATCTACGTAGCCGGCCTGACGCAGGGCCTGATGTGGCGGGCCCTGGACGACAAGGGTGGCTTGCAGTACACGTTCCTGGAGAGCGTGCAGGCGATCCTGCCGATGTACTGGCTGCGCGTCCTGGGAGGCGGTTTGTACATCGCCGGCGGGGTGATGTTTGCCGCCAACTACCTGATGACCTGGTTGTCGCGGCCAGCCCGCTACGAGGAGCCGGTTTACTACGCGGCCCCGCTGAGCCGCCAGTACGTCGATCCACCACAGGCGCCCAGCCAGTTAACCGGCGTGCTCGAATTGGGCAAAAAGCTGGACGTCTGGTCGCGGTTGGACTGGCACCGCCGCTGGGAACATCTGCCGGTGACCTTTACCGTCTGGGTCGTCATCGCGGTGGCCGTGGCGTCGCTGCTGGAAATCGTGCCTACCTTTTTGATCCGCGCCAACGTGCCGACCATCGCCAAGGTCGAACCTTACACGCCACTGGAATTGGCGGGCCGCGATCTGTATGTCGGCGAAGGTTGTTACGGTTGCCACTCGCAGATGATTCGTCCGATTCTGGCCGAGATCAAACGCTACGGTGAATACTCCAAGCCGGGCGAGTTCGTCTACGACCGGCCGTTCCAGTGGGGCTCGCGCCGCGTCGGCCCCGACCTGGCTCGCGAAGGAGGCCGGCAGTCGCACTTGTGGCACTACCAACACCTCGAACGACCACAGCAATCGTCGCCCGGCTCGACGATGCCCAACTACGTTCACTTGCTGACGACCAAGTTGAACTTCAAAGCGATTCCCGAGCGGGTGCGAGCCGCCGCGCTGTTGGGTGCGAAATACGATTTCGAGCCCAACCAGGCCGAAGAGATCGCCCGCCAGCAGGCACGTGAAATCTCGGCAGCGATGGTCAAACAAGGGGGCCCGCGCGGCAAGGAAGAAATGCAGGTCATCGCCATGATCGCCTATCTGCAGCGGCTGGGCACCGACATCACGCGCCCCGACGCGGCGCCGCCAACCACAGGAGATCGCTAAATGCTCCGCGACGTCATTTCATTCCTCGACTATTCGATCTGCGCCGAAATATCGCTGTCCATCTTTGCCGTCGTCTTCGTGGCCGTCAGTCTGCGAGCCCTGCTGACCAGTTCGGCCAGCGCCGCCCAGATGGCTGCGATACCGTTGGACGAGGGAGCCCGGGAACCAAGCCAATGAACCACACCGATGCACTGACCAGTCACTCTGGAACGAGCTCCGCGCCGCAGGCCGGCGATGCAGGCGGGCCGCTGACCGGTCACGCTTATGACGGGATCCAGGAATACGACAATCCGCTGCCGGGTTGGTGGAAATGGTTCTTCGTCGGCACGATCATCTTCAGCGTTCTGTACTGGATGTTTTTCCACTTCGGAGCCGGCGAGCGGACGATGTTCGATTACCTCAGCGCCGACGAAGCGGCTCTGGCCAAAAAGCAGTACGGCACGCTGGGAGAACTGACGCAGGACCGAGCCACTCGGGTTCGCTTTGCCCAGGAGAAGGATTGGTTGCAGTACGGCAAGTCGATCTTTCGCACCAATTGCCAGTCGTGCCACGGTCCCGACGGCGGCGGACTGGTCGGACCCAACCTGACCGACGCCAAGTGGAAAAATGTGCGGCACATCGAAGACATCATGAAAGTCGTTAACAACGGCGCCGGCAACAATGCGATGCCGCCGTGGAAGCAGCGTTTTTCCGATCC
>JBQCJB010001007.1:0-16177 GCA_051953155.1 Aureliella sp.
GCCGGCCAGCGGCGGTTTTACGTATTCCCCAGCCACCTCTCTGAGCCGCTCCGGGGTGATTTACGCGGGCAACCGCGTCAAGCGGCTGACTCTCGCCCGGGTACGCCTGATCGATTCCTCTGGCCACACGACCGAACTGGCTGTCGACCAATCGGTGCAGTAGCCGCAGCTCGCCCCCGGCCGGGGCGGACGTAAGGCGTTGAGCATGTTCTGGCGGTGCGGGAGCCACTCCCAAACGCCGCAGGTTTCTCGGGTACATAGACGGTTGAAAGCGAGGGTGGATCTCATGGCAATCGAACGGCAGTTTCGCAAGTCTCTCGGATGTCGCAAGTCATCGCGGCAAGGATCGGCCCTCATACTCACGGTATTTACCTCCTTCATGTTGTTCTGCTTTTTGGCCTTCAGCATCGACACCGGTTTCTTAGCCGGTGCTCGCGCAGAAATGCGCCGATCGGCCGACGCCGCCTCGCTGGCCGGTTGCTGGGAACTGTATCGCCAGATGCAAAACGGCGAGCTATCCAGCGGCGCCCAGACGGCGGCTCGACAGATCTCGGCCGAGTACGTGACGGCCAACCGCGTCGTCAATTCGAGCATGTCGGTCGACACGGGCGCCCAATCGCAGGACATCGCAGTCGGCTACCTGGCCAGTCTGGCATCCACCGATGCCGTCAGCCAGAACTCGGATCTTCCGTTCATGGCCGTGCAGGTTTCTTTGAAAAAAACGGCAGAGCGGAACGGACAAGTCCCGTTCTTTTTCGGCAAGATATTCGGCAACAGCGGCCAGAACATGCAAACCTCGTCGACGGCCGTGATGGCGCAGCGGATTAGCGGTTTTGCTTTGCCGCCCAATTCGACCGAGTCGCTGAAGATTCTGCCCTTTGCGCTCGACCTGGACACCTGGACCGCCCTGAAGGCGGGCGGTGGCACCGACGGCTATCACTACGATGCGGCTAGCGGCAAAGTGTATTCAGGCGGCGACGGCATTCGCGAAGTCAATCTGTATCCGCAAGGTACCGGGTCGCCAGGCAACCGTGGCACGGTCGACATCGGCGATCGCAACAATTCGACAGCCGACATCGCACGGCAAATCACCAACGGCATCTCGCGGGACGACTTGGTTGCCCTAGGCAAACCGCTGGCCCTGGACGCCGAGGGCAAACTGGAACTCAACGGAGACACCGGAATCAGCGCCGGGGTCAAAGACGAATTGGCCAGCGTCATCGGGCAGACGCGGGTCATACCCGTTTTCGCCAGCGTTTGCGGCAATGGCAACAACGCGACCTACAGGATCGTCAAATGGGTCGGCGTGCGGATCATGGATGTCAAACTGACCGGTGCGCTATCCGGCAAGAAACTCGTCGTCGAACCCGCGCCGATTATTAGCCAGTACGTCACCGTCGGCGGGACGTTCGGCTCGAGCGACGGAATCTTCTCGCCAGTCGTCCTGACGCGGTAGTTGCGCAGCGACACTACTTGGAACTCCAGGTTCCGGGAATTGAAACCATGATAAAAACCAAACGTTTCCCGAACGACGCGCGCAGGCTGGCTGCTGCCGGGGATCGCCCCAAGAATCGTCCAAAGCCTCGCGCCAAAAATCGAACTGCGGCGGCGGTCGTAGAATTTGCCTTCGTCGCTCCGCTGTTGGTCATGCTGACGTTCGGCATGCTCGAACTGGGGCGCGTGGTGATGGTCAAGCAGTTGTTGATCAACGCGTCGCGCGAGGGAGCGCGGCTGGCGGTTCTGCCGGCCTCGACGGCCGAGCAGGTCATCGATCACGTGACGACCGACTTGGCCAACTCGTCGATCAACGGGGTCAGCGTGACGGTCAATCCCCCGTCGCTGGCTAGCGCGCCGGCCGGTTCGCCGGTCACCGTTTCGGTCTCGGTCAGCGCTAGTTCGGTCAGCTGGATTCCGAAACCGATGTTCGTCTTTTCGCAGACGATCGATGCCGCAACCACGATGCGGCGGGAGAGTTTGTAAAACAGCGGGAGCGGCGAGGCTACTCTTCGACCGGGTTGCCAGCGAGGCTGGCTGAACCTGCGTCGCTTGCCGAATCGGCGGCCGGAGGCGGGATGAACTTTGGTGCGCTGGCCTCGATCTTTTCCGGCTCGGGTTGATAGGCCGGCTTGGAGGTGGCCCGCGGGTCGGGTCGATCCCAACCCTGAAACTCCCTCTGGAAATCGGTCAGCCCTTTTCGCAGTTCCCGATAACTGCCTCCGAGGTTCCGAGCCACTTCCGGCAATTTGCGACCAAAGAGCATCAGCGCAATTACGCCGAAAAACAGCATCTCAGTGGGACCAAGATTGAACATACCCAGACTCTCTTGCGCGCCGCAGCAGTTAGAACAAAGGCAGTTTCACGACCAAGACTGCACCGACGAACTATTCGCCTTCGATCTTGTTCGTTTCGTCGGGATCGTCGCGCATGCCTTTTTTGAATTCAGTCGCGCTGCGACCGAGATTGCGCATCAAACTGGGAAGACGTGCACTGCCGAACACCAGCAGTACCACCACCATGAAAATCAGCAGCTCCGTGGTTCCAAGACCAAACATAGTCGCTCCAAACCAGCACATCTAAACCGCAGTCGACTCGTGGCGGACAAACCGTCCACGGACCGCAGCCAACCCTCGGCGAAAGCAGGTCAGTCCCCCTCAACGCGAGAGTACTGCCGGAACCGATTGTCGGCAATGAAAGTGTCTGAGCTCTATTCTAAAGACCCCGCCCCCCCTGTCAAACGACCCTTTCTTATATTGACTTGGGCAATGGTGACCTCCAGAATAAGGGGCGTCCCGCCGCAATCAAGGTTCATACTCGTTGGAGATCCGCTGTGAGCATGAGTAATCCGTATGCCGTATCGAGCGACTTGCGCGTCGCCGCACTGGCCGATTCCACGGAGCGCGCCGAGTTCATCAAGCGCACGTATCTTCACCTCGGCGGAGCAATTGCGGCGTTCGTGCTCTTGGAAGCGGTCTTCATGAACTCCCTGGGCCCGGTGCTGATGGGCTTGCTGGGGGGCAACCGTTGGGCGCCGCTGCTGTTTATTGGCGCCTTCATGGCCGTCAGCTGGCTGGCTCGGTCCTGGGCCGAGTCCAATGCCAGTCCGCAGCTGCAGTACGCCGGACTGGGCCTCTACGTGCTAGCCGAAGCGGTCATTTTTGCGCCGCTGCTGTTGATGGCGACCGCGCTGGATCCCGACATTCCGATCATGGCCGGAGCCATCACTGGCATCGTTTTCCTGGGATTGACCGCCTTCACGTTCATGTCGCGGGCCGATTTTTCGTGGATGGGCCGTATCCTGTGGATCGCCGGTTTGGCGGCCTTTGGGGCAGCGATTTGCGGAGCGATCTTCGGCTTTTCGCTCGGCCTGTTTTTCTCGGTGGCGATGGTCGTCCTGGCCGCCGGCTATATCCTCTATGACACCTCCAACGTACTGCACCACTATCGCACCAATCAACACGTCGCAGCCTCGCTGGCGCTGTTCGCCTCGGTGGCTCTGCTGCTGTGGTACGTCGTCCGCATTCTGATCGCGCTCCGCGACGAATAGGACCGCTTGGCCAGGCGACCGCAGGGCAATTGTCAGTTCAAAGCCGCGCTGGGAGATTTCGTTGTTGAAGAAATCTCTCGGGCGGCTTTGCGGCTTTTACTTTGCGACGTTTACGTAGTGCATTCCAGTCTCATTCCAGTGCGTCCTGCCGCACGCCCTCTGCCTCCGCTCGGTCTGCTTCCATAGAATGAGGAGGCACTGGAGGAGGACTGGCTTTTCGTAACCCATGCTGCGCCGGCGTCGACGGATCTGAGATTCGGCTGCCGGCCGACTGCTTTTAGGAAAAGGGGCACGCTGTGGCTCTGCGGAGTTGTCGAGTTCGAAATTGTTGGAGCTGGTTATTCATCGCCGCGGCGGCAGTCATTGCCGCCAGTGGATCACTTACGGCTGAGGAGCCCATGGCAAAGAAGATAACGTCGATCGAAGGGATCACCGAGTATCGACTCGATAACGGCACCCAAGTTCTCCTCTTTCCCGACCCGAGCAAGTCGATGGTCACGGTCAACATGACCGTCTTCGTCGGCTCGCGACACGAGGGCTACGGCGAAGCGGGCATGGCGCACTTGCTCGAGCACATGCTGTTTAAAGGAACGCCGACGCACCCGGATGTCCCCAAAGCGCTGACTGCACGCGGGGCCGACTTCAACGGCACGACCTGGCTGGACCGGACCAACTACTACGAGACCCTGCCTGCGACCAGCGAGCGGCAAGCCCAGGAGAACCTCGAATTTGCTTTGCGTTTCGAGGCCGATCGGCTGCTCAGCAGCCATGTTCGCGGCGAAGATCTGGCCTCGGAGATGACGGTCGTCCGCAACGAATTCGAGCGCGGCGAGAACAGTCCGCAGCGGGTGCTGATGCAGCGAGTGCAAGCGGCCGCCTACGAATGGCACAACTACGGCCGTTCGACCATCGGCAACCGCAGCGATATCGAGCGCGTGCCGATCGATCGCCTGCAGGCCTTCTACCGCAAGTTCTACCGGCCCGACAACATCATGTTGGTCGTGGCTGGCAAGTTCGATCCCGAGCAGTGCATTGCTCTGGTAGAAAAGTACTTCGGCTCCCTCAAATCGCCCGACGTGCCGCTGGATCGCACCTATACGACCGAACCGCCGCAGGACGGCGAACGCACGGTCGTGCTGCGGCGAGTCGGCAATACGCAACTGATCGACCTGGCGTATCACGTTCCCTCGGGCGGCAATCGCGATTACGCGGCCGTCGAGATGCTGGCGTATGTCTTCGGCGCCGAACCGAGCGGGCGTCTGTACAAAGAACTCGTGCTCACCGAGCTGGCCAGCTCGGTCAACGCCTACGCCATGGCCCTGCACGATCCGGGCTTGATCATGTTCGGAGCGGAAGTGTCCAAGGACAAGTCTCTGGAAGAGGCGCGGCAAAAGCTGATCGAGACGGTCGAGAACGTCGGCGACAAACCGATCACCGAGGACGAACTGAACCGGGCCAGGACGCAGTTCCTCAAGGACCGCGAACTCCGCTCGAGCGACTCCAAGGAGATCGCTATCGAACTGAGCGAATGGGCCTCGCAAGGAGACTGGCGGCTGTACTTCCTCTTCCGCGACACCATCGAATCGCTCACGGCCGAAGAAGTAACCGCAGCGGCCAAAAAGTATTTGGCCCGCAACAACCGGACGGTGGGCCTCTTCGTGCCGACCGACAAGAGCGAGCGGATCGAGATCCCGACCAAGCCCGATCTGGAAAAACTGCTGGCCGATTACAAAGGCCGGGGCGAACAAGAGCAGGGCGAAGACTTCGATCCCGATCCACTCAAGATCGAAGCCCGCACCACCCGCGGCAAACTGGCCACCGGACTCAAGTCGATCTGGTTGCCCAAGAAGACGCGGGGGAACATGGTCAACGTGCAACTGAACCTCCGGTACGGCAACGAGAAGACGCTCCAGCCTTACGTGGCCGCGATCGAGTTTCTGCCCGAGATGATGATGCGCGGCACCGAAAGCCTCGATCACGAACAACTTCAGGACAAACTCGACGAGTACCGGGCCAAGCTGCGGTTGTCCGGAACCAACGGCTTGTTGCAAGTGTCTCTGGAGACCAAACGCGAGTACCTGCCCAAGATCATGCCGTTGATCGGCGAGATCTTGCGCAAACCTCGTTTCGACGCGGCCGAACTGGAAATCCTGCGGCGGCAAGCGGTCACCGGCACCCAGGCGCAAATGACCGAACCTCAGACGCTGGCCAGCATCGAAATGCGGCGGCTGCAGAGTCCCTATCCCAAGGACAACATCCGCTATACGCCGACGATCCAAGAGCGCATCGAGCGTTACCAAAGTGTCAACCTCGACCAGCTGAAGGAAGTGCACGGCAAACTGCTCAACGGCGAGCACGGCGAAGTAGCGGCAGTCGGCGACTTTGATCCCAAGGAACTGGGCGCAGCGGTCGAATCGATCCTGGCCGACTGGAAGAGCGACGTCCCGTACGAGCGGATCGACAACCCGGCCCGCGTCGACGTGGAAGGCAAGAGCGAAGAAATTCTCACGCCCGACAAAGCCAATGCGGTTTACATCGGCGGTGAGCAGCTTGCCATGCGCGACGATCACCCCGACTACCCGGCGCTGGTCATCGGCAACTTTATCCTCGGAGGGGGCTCGCTGTCCTCGCGACTAGCCGACCGCGTGCGGCAACAAGAGGGCTTGTCCTACGGCGTCGGTTCGAACATCGGTTCGCATCCGATCGACAAACGCACCTCGTTCAGCCTCTTTGCGATCACTAACCCGAACAAACGCGACCGCGTCGTTCAGGTGATTGGCGAAGAACTGCAGAAGATGATCGATGACGGGGTCACTCAGGAAGAACTCGATCGCGCCAAAGAGGGTTACCTGCAGAACGAGCAACTCTCGCGCACCGACGATCGATCGCTGGCGCAGCAACTGAGCAGTTCCGCGTTCGCCAATCGCACGCTGGCCTTCGATGCCGAGTTCGAGAAGCACATCGGCGAGCTGACGATCCAAAAGGTCAACGTGGCCTTTGCCAAGCACATCGACCCTGCGCGGTTGATCATCGTCACCGCTGGCGACTTTGCTCGAGTCGAAGAGCCGGCTGGAACCGGGCAGTAGTTAATGCTCAAGCGTGCGTTCATCACTGTCGCGCGGGGTCAGGCCGCTCAGTCGCAGGTCGAGCTTGATCCCGCGCAGCCGGTTCGCATCGGCCGCGGAACGGGTTGCCAGATTTATCTCTCCGACCCGCTCAGCTCGCGCACGCACGTCGTTTTGAGCTACGAATCCAGCCGCTGGATTGCCTCCGACGCCGACAGCCGCAACGGCACTCTGGTCAATGACCAACGCATCACGCGAGTTGCGTTATCCGACGGCGATCGCATCCGCATCGGTTCGACGGAACTGGACTTCCACTGGGTCGATCCGACCGACGCCGAGAACGACGCCAGCCCGCTGAACCAGACGCTGGTCCTCGAAGCACCAGTTTCGGCCGAGGCCAGTTACATCAGCGCGATGGGCCAACTCTACTCGCGGCGACGCATGCAGGACTTGATGGACTTGTTCCAGCTGAGCCTGTGTCTGTTGCGGTGCACGACGCCCGAAGAGGTATCGCAGTTCGGCCTGGACATCCTCCGCGTGCGGACCGGAGCCACGGTCGCCGGTTTTATGTGGCTGGACGACCAAGGCCGCCTGCGGCCGCAGAAGATCGTGCCTCCCGAGGGAGCCGGCAACATGCGACTGAGCCGCAAACTGACCGAACGCGTCAGCCGCCAAGCCCGCGCCGTTTGGGCCAAGGAGCAATTGACTATCGGCGGCAAGCAAGATTACTCCGACGCGATCTGCGTCCCGATGATGCGCGGCAGCGAAGTCATCGGAGCGGTGCACCTGTATCGCGAGTTCGGCGAGTTCGAGCAGTTGCATTTCGACTTTGCCATCTCGGCAGCCGCCATGCTCAGTTCGGCTCTGGCAACGACCCGTACCCGCGCCAGTCTGCACGCCGAGCACCAGCGGCTGGTCGAGCGCAATGCCGACGCCGATGAAATGCTCGGCAATTGCACGCCCATCAAAGTTTTAAAAGACCGCATCCAGCGCGTGGCCCAGGCCAGCGGCTGCGTTTTAGTGCGCGGTGAAAGTGGCGTGGGCAAGGAATTGGTCGCGCGGGCCATCCATCGCTCCAGCCCGCGGAGCGATCGCCCGCTGCTGTGCGTCAACTGCGCGGCAATTCCAACCGACCTGATGGAAAGCCAACTGTTCGGCCATCGCAAGGGTGCCTTTACCGGGGCCGAGCGCGACCACATGGGCTGGTTCGAGCAAGCGCATACGGGCACCCTGTTCCTGGACGAAGTGGGCGAGATGACGCTCGATGGCCAGGCCAAGCTGCTCCGCATCCTGGAGGGGCACCCGTTTCTGCCGGTCGGAGCCACGCAAGAGGTCAGCGTCGATGTCCGCGTGATCGCGGCCACCAACCCAGACTTGGCTGAGTACTTTCGCGAACAACGGTTACCCGAGGAACTGTACTACCGCTTGACCGTCTTCGAACTGCTGGTGCCGCCGCTGCGCGAGCGCGGCGAGGACATCGGCTGCCTGATCGATTACTTCCTGCAGCACTTTCGCGTGCAGCACGGACGCCCCGGGATCAGCCTCTCGCCCGCAGCTCGCAAACTGCTGCTGGAATACACTTGGCCCGGCAACGTTCGCCAGCTGCGCAACGTCATCGACAGCGCTGTCGTGCTGGCAGCCAAGGACGAGATCGAACCGCACGATCTGGCTCTGCGCGACGCGGGCGTCGATCACCTGGATGACTTGCGCGTCGACGCCTGGGAAGAGCGGCTGATCCGCGAAGCTCTCAAGCGAACGGCTGACAACGTGCCCGAGGCAGCCAAACTGCTCGGCCTCAGCCGCGCCACGCTGTACCGCAAGCTCGAGCAGTACAGTATCCATCGCTGATGGCCATTTTCCGCTCAGAGCCGGACCAGGAGCGGCCTTAGTTGTTGCCGCTGTTGGGCGACTTGGGCAAGAGATGTTGCTGGAGATAGTTGGCGCGTTCGATGTTGCGGTCGGCCACCGACATCGCGTGGCCGCGGAGCTTCTGAAGGTGAGCCGGTTGGGTGTGCACGAAGAGTTTGTTGATCGTGCCCATTTTCACGTCGCGGATCAGTCCCAGGTTCACGCCCATCCGCACCTTGGATAGATAATGCAGCGTCTCTTCGCTGCTGATTTTCTTGGCAGTGCAGAGAATGCCGAAGGCGCGACTGACGTCGTCGTGCAAGTCCTGCTCGCTCTCGTTGACCAGGAACTCGCGGGCCTTGCGTTCGTACTGGATGATTCGCGGGACGACCTGGATGACCGTATCGACCAACTCTGTTTCGCTGCGTCCGAGGGTGATCTGGTTGCTGACCTGATAAAAATCACCCATGAACTGCGAACCTTCGCCGTAGAGGCCGCGCACGGCCACGTTGATCTTCTGCAGGCTGCGGAAAACTTTCTCGATCTCGCGCGTGATCACCAGCGCGGGCAGATGCAGCATGACGCTCACCCGCAGGCCCGTGCCGACGTTGGTCGGGCAGGCGGTCAGGTAGCCGAGCGTATCGTGAAAGGCGTAGTTCAGTCCCTTTTCCAGCAGGTCGTCGATCTGGTTGATGCGTTCCCAGGCCTCTTGAACGTCCAGAACGCTGCGCATGACTTGGATGCGCAGGTGGTCCTCTTCGTTGACCATGACGCTGAACTGTTCGTTTAGGTCGATGGCCACGCCGCGGACGCCCTCGTTCTCAGCCAGTTCGCGGCTCATCAATTGCCGTTCGACCAGGAACTGACGGTCGAGCTCATTGAGTCGGTCGACGTCCAGGAAGATGAGGTCTTTCCAGGAGGGGACGTCCTCGATTTTGCGGCGGACTGTTTTGGCGATAGCCGCTTTCTCTTCGTCGCTGGCGCGACGGACGAACGGAAACTCCGCCAGGTTGCGAGCCAAGCGAATGCGACTGCTGATGACGATGTCCGACTCCGGGCCCGAGCCACGCAGCCATTCCCCACACTTTTCCGCTAGTTCTTCCAATTTCACGGTGGTTTCAGTTCACGATCCGGTTTTTGAGTGACGGGACAACCAAAAGCGATGCAACCGCTTTGCCGGGCAGGAGAGTAGGGGTGAACGCACTGGCCGTTCTACGATTCAGAAGCCTTTCCTTGCGGATCGGACTCTTCGCCGGACGCTGTGTCGCTCTCGAGCTGGCGGATCGCATCGCGCAGCTCGCTCGCCTTCTCGTACTGCTCCTTGTGCACCGCCTCCTGCATTTCACGGCGAAGTTGGATCAAGCGATGTTGCCGGTCCGGCGACCCGGTCGAGCGGCTGGGGCGTTTGCCCTTGTGGATCCGCGCCCCGTGGATGTTGATCAACAACGGTTCCAGATCGCTCTGAAAGAAGACGTAGTCATAAGGGCATCCCAGCCGTCCAGCCTGCCGGAATTCGGCAAACGTTATACCACAGACGGGGCACGTTTTCTTATCCAGCTTGGCCAACTGCTCGGCGGTCTGCTCTAATTTCAACTGCTTGGCAAGCATCCCGGCCAGAGCCGACGTGGCGGGCTTGGCGCCCTCCTGAGACAGGTAGGCGCGCACGTGCTCTTCGCACAGGTGAACCACCTGCGGCCCCTCCGGGTCTGTTAGCTCGGTGATATGAAATGTCGCCGGTTTTTCGCAATGCTGGCACTTCATGGGGCAATCAACCTACGGGCTTCCAGCGCCTCGACCCAAGGAGCACACCTGGCCTGCGTCCATTGCCTACCCCGGCGGCAGACAACGCGCAAGTCGACCGATGGTGATTCTAGCACGATTCAAGCAGTCGATTATCATGTGGCTTTTCAAAGTTCGACCTCTCCGACAATTATTCCGAGAAATCAATGTCCGTTTCCCCGAGTTTTGAACGCTTCGAGCAGCTGGCCGCGCAGTACGATCTGGTGCCGATGTACCGGCGACTGCTGAGCGACAGTTTGACGCCGGTTTCGGCTTTCAAACTGCTCGACGACGGACACTCGCCAGCCTGCCTTTTCGAAAGCGTCATCGGCGGCGAGAAAGTTGGCAGGTACAGCTTCATCGCCGTCCATCCGACCGGACGACTGGCCGCCTATGGCGACAAGGTCACGATTACGCGCGCCGGCGGTGACGGGACCAGCAGCCAGCAAGAACTCTCGGGAGTCGATCCGCTGGACATCCTTTGGCAATCGATCTCGGGCAAGACGGTGGCCGAGATGCCGGAGATACCGGCGCTGACCGGCGGCGCGTTTGGCTACGCGGCGTACGACGTGGTGCGCTACGTCGAGAACCTGCCCCATCCTCCTTGCGACGACCGGCATCTACCGGACCTGGATTTTTCTTTCTTTGACGATCTTGTGATCTTCGACAACGTCAACAAGACGTTGTATCTCGTGGCTCTGGTTCACTGCCGAGCGTTTGCGAACTTGCAAGAGGCGTGGGCCAGCGGCGAAGCCCGTTTGGCCGCTCTAGCTGGACAGCTGCAACGCAACGTATCGCCGCTCGACTCGGCCGACCTGCCGGCGACCGACAACAGCCCTCGCGTCGAGGCGGTCAGCAACTTCACTCCGGAAACGTTTGCCCAAGCGATCGAAAAATGCACCGAATACATTCGCGCCGGCGACATCTTCCAAGTCGTCATTAGCCAGCGCTTCGCTATGGACCGCGTGTGCGAGCCGCTCGAGGTGTATCGCTCGCTCCGCATCGTCAACCCCAGTCCATTCATGTTCTTTCTGCGCACACCGGCCGTGACGCTTGTCGGCGCCTCTCCCGAGGTGATGTGCCGCGTGATGGACGGAGTCGTTACCGTGCGGCCATTGGCCGGCACGCGTCCCCGCGGCAAGACGGAAGCCGAGGATGTCAAACTGGCCGAGGACTTGCTAGGCGATAGCAAGGAACGAGCCGAACATGTGATGCTGGTCGACCTGGGGCGCAACGACGTCGGACGAGTAGCGAAATTCGGATCGGTCCTGCTCAGCGACGTCATGGTGGTCGAGCGCTACAGCCACGTCATGCACATCAGCTCGAACGTCGAGGGACAATTGCGCGACGACATGAACGCCATGGACGCGATGAAAGCGTGCCTGCCGGCTGGCACGGTCAGCGGTGCGCCGAAGGTGCGGGCCATGCAGATCATCGACGAAGTCGAACCGCATCGCCGCGGCCCATACGCCGGTGCCGTCGGCTACATCGATTACCTTGGCAATATGGATACCTGCATCGCACTGAGGACGCTGGTCTTTACGGATGACAAGATTTATATCCAAGCCGGCGCCGGAATCGTCGCCGACAGCGTCGCTGCGACCGAATACCAAGAGACGCTGAACAAGGCCAAGGCCATGATGCGCGCCGTCGAAGTCACGTTGGCGCGGCGCTCCGACGGATCGTCAGCGGCTGGTTCGCCCAAGTGACTTGGTCGGTGTGCAATCGACTCGGCGGCCTAGCATCGAAACCGCGTTATTAATAATGTGGCGAGCTCCGCGGTCCGACGAGCCCGGGCGCTCCGCTATGCGGCCGCGGTCAGAGCGCTCCGGTGGAAGAGCGGCGCCGCGATTCGACCAATTTCGGGCTGGCCAGTTGCTGGTGCGAGATGTGGGAGATTTCGATGTTGCTGGCCGAGCTAGCTGCGGCGGCCGAGGCAGCCGCCGGTGCGCGACCGGCCAACGGTCTCAGCTGGTCGATCGCATCGCGGCGAATCATCTGCAAGCTGCCGAACGATTCGGTGGCGACGGCCGGTTCATGGTTGGCGGTGACGCGCTGAGCCCAATGGGTCAAACGCGTGATCAAGCCGGCATCGATGCGGCGGGCGGTCGTGCGGCTGCGGGCAACTAACAGATTCGGATCCAGTCGGAGCGCCCATAGACGTCGCAACTCGTTCGGCTCGATCCGCGCGCCCGGCGCTGCCGTAAAGACCAGATCGCCGGTCGCCATCGCCAGTCCGGTATCGGCCGCTTCCTCTAACAGCCGGCGCTGCGAAAAGCGGCGCGAACGCACTTGAGGAAACCGGGCTCCGAGGTCTTCGAGAACCTCGATGGTGTAGTCACGCGAGGCATTGTCGACGACAATAATTTCGAAGCGTGACGAGAGATCGGCCAAGCAGTCGATCAGCGCCACCACGTCGCCGGCCAGCCAATTTTGGGCATTTTCCACCGATAGAACGACGCTTACCGACTCAGAGGTCATCATTGTTGTGAATTGCCTGTCGTGCGAGTGCGAGTTGGAGAACCAACCATCCAATGTCCGGGCCCGGGTCCACTATCATTTCGATTCTTGTTCGCACTCCCTGCGATCCAGGCGCCACGCGTCTCCTGTTCGCGTTGGAATCGGCATCGCCGGCCGGCCCTGGTGAGCCAATCGTGGCAATCACCTAACATTCCATCTGTAGGGCGCGGCTCGACAGATTCCCTACCACCGGCACGCCGCAGGTCGGGCGACGTGGTTCTTCACCACCATCGCCACGCCCTCGCCGCGAACCGACCACCACTGCGAACTAAATCGCAACCGATCAAGGAAACCAATTCGTGACGCAAGCAGTGCAGCTGGCCTTCGAAACTAGCGGTGGGCTCTTGCCCGCCATCGCCCAGGATGCCGAGACGGGCCAGGTATTGATGATGGCCTGGATGAACCGCGAAGCGCTCGAGGAGACGCTGGCCACCGGCCGCGCGGTCTACTTCAGCCGCAGTCGCCAGCGGCTGTGGCGCAAAGGGGAGGAGAGCGGTCACGTTCAAACCGTTGACAGCGTCCATATCGATTGCGACGCCGACGCTATCTTGCTGAAGGTTCGTCAAGCCGGCGCGGCTTGCCACGAGGGCTTTGCCAGCTGCTTTTTCCGGCAACTCAACTCCGACGGATCGACCACAACGACGCTCGCGCGCTTAGTCGATCCGGCGGTCGCTTACGGCAAGTCTCAAGGGAC
Organism: Aureliella sp.; assembly: GCA_051953155.1. Classification (GTDB taxonomy): domain Bacteria; phylum Planctomycetota; class Planctomycetia; order Pirellulales; family Pirellulaceae; genus Aureliella. The sequence continues at coordinate 13,451 of JBQCJB010001007.1, forward strand.
CGATTAAGTATCGTGAAACTAGCGATTGCCGAGGCCAAGCGGATCGAGTGGATCGAGCGTGTACTGGCGCTGTTCGGGTTGCTGTTGCTGGCGGTGACCTGGCGCCTGTGGACGCCGCAGCGAGTTTTTCCGCGCGTGCCGCTGATCGAGCCGCTGGCTCGCTTGCCCGAACCGACCGCCGCCTGGGCGACGTGGATCGCGCTGGCGCTGTCGGTGCTCGCACTGCTGGTGATCGCCAGCCTCGCCCACCGCGCGGCAATGACGCGCGCCGGAGCAATCGCGGCGGCCGTTGGTTTTGCCGCGCTCGTACTGCTCGACCAGCATCGGTTGCAGGCCTGGGGAGTGCACATCGGCGTCTCCCTTTGGATGGCGGCCTTCCCCGCGGTCCAGTGGCGGCTGCGATATCTGATTTGGTTCACGGCCTCCATCTACATCTATTCAGCTCTCGGAAAATTCGATGCGCAGTTTCTTCACACGGTCGGCCAGGACTTTGTGCGCGTCCTGCTGGAGGCGGTGGGCTGGCACGCACAGCAGGTGGATTATCGACTGCGTGTGTGGCTGGCGACCGGATTTCCGATTTTCGAGCTGGCCGTCGGCGTGGGGCTGCTGTTCGGTCCGACGCGCACGGCGGCTGCCTGGGGCGCCGCTGGGATGCATGTGCTGCTGATCGGCGTCCTCGGCCCCTGGGGGCTTGGGCATGCCGCGGGTGTGCTAGTTTGGAACGGTTTGCTCGTCGCGCTCAGCGTGCTCATGGTCTTGTGGCCCGCAACTAGCGGTACACCGTTGGACGCGCCGGTGCGTGAGCGCTGGCGATTCGGATTTGCCGAAGCACTCCTGGCCTGCTGGCTGGTGCTGCCGGCAGGTGAACGCTTCGGCCTGGTCGAGCACTGGGGCGGCGGGGCGCTGGCCGCTCCGCACAGCAGCCGCGCAGAGATTGAGATTTCCGCAGCGGCCCTCGACCGCTTGCCAGCGGAAGTCCAGCCGTTCCTTGAGTGCGATCACGATCCCGCCGGTCTGTGGTGCCTGGTGCGAGCCGATCGCTGGTCGGTGGCAACTCTCGGCGCGCCGATCACGCCCCAGCAGCGTTTTCAATTGGGCGTGGCCCGCGAGCTTTCGCGGTATGTCGATCCGTATCAGATCCGCGTCGAACTGCTGGGGACCGCGGACCGTTGGACCGGACGTCGTCGCCAACACGAATTGCGCGGCAGCCAGGAACTGGAGGCCGCCGCCGACGACTATTGGTTGAATACAACACCTTGTTTACCACCTCTGGCCGATTGAACCCGAAGCATGCCGAGCAACCCACACGCATTATCAAACGTCGAGCCCCGTTTCGCGCTGCTGTATCACGCCATGGAAGCCACCGCCGGGCGCCATGACCACTGGGATTTGATGCTCGAGCATGGCGGCGGGCTGGTGACCTTCGAACTCCTGCGATTACCCACAGGCAAGGAATTGTTCGAAGCGCGACGACTGGCCGATCATCGCCTGGCGTACCTCGAATACGAAGGGCACATTTCGGGCAACCGTGGGAACGTCGTGCGATTGGACCGCGGACGCTACCGCGAACTGCGCTCGCTGGAGGTCGCCGATCGCGAACGACCCTTTCAGGTCGCGCTGCATGGCCAGCGACTGGAGGCGGTGATCGGCTGCGACCAACCGCTGGCGCTGCTGCCTTTGGGGCGGGCAGTCCAGCTCCAGGCCCTTCGCTGGGACTGGCATTCGTAAGCTCAGCCCAGAGCGCTGCGTTAGGGCGTCCCAGCGGGCGGTTCAGCCGGCGGTTCGGCCGGCGGTTCGGGCAGCGGCAACTTTGACGTCAGCCAGTCTTGCATCGAAAACAGCATGCGGTCGCTGTGCTTTTCCAGTTGCCGATTCATCTTTTCGGGCAGCCGCTGGTTGCTGTCCTCCAGCTTCTGTTCGAGCGTACGTCTTAAACCGTTGCCCAGTTGAACTGCCAGCGGACCGCCTAGCTGGCTGATGCGACGCACTCGAAAATAAGAGATGTCGACGCGGGCCGCATCGACATGCGGCTTGATGCGAACATCCGGCGGCAACCGCAACGGATTGAGTTGGAATTCGATCGTCCCCGAGACGCTCAACTTGCACACGGCATCGGCGTTGGCGCTGAGGCTGATGATCTGAACGTCGCGCACCCACTGGCTCATCCGGCCAAACACGTCCAGCAGCATCTCGATCGAAACATCAAAGTGAATCTTGCCATCGTCGGCCAGTTCCAGTTTGTGAAACTGCACGTCCAGATACTTTTCGGGGTCGACCATTTCCAGGCGATAACGCGTCCAGGTCCCATGATTGACCAGTTTGTGTTTGCGCTTGGTTTTGATCTTGAGCCCATCGTTGGAAAAATCGACGCCGTCCCAGACTTCCTTCTGCTGGTTCCACTTGCGGTCGTCTTCGTACGTTTCGGGCAGGTTGTCGCGGATCAATTGCTTGAGCCAGGCGACCATTTGAGGCGAGGCCAGATCGTTCGCAGAGGATGCCGCGGTGTCCTGGCCGCTGAGCACGCGCGGCACCGGAGTTCCGAGCGGCGTGTCGGGCCAAGTCTGTGCCTCGGCCGAGCCGTGGACGAGCCACGCCAGTGCCCAGATCGCCAGCCAAGCGCGCTGCATGCGTCCTCTCCCTTTGTGAGCGATATGAGCTTGAAAGCCTAATGAGCTTGTCAGCCTTTATAAGCTTGCAAGCGTTGTGAGCGAGTCTTTGAACCGGTGG
>JBQCJB010001008.1:0-3269 GCA_051953155.1 Aureliella sp.
TTCGCATTTGACGCAGGTCGTTTCGCAGCCGATCGATCTCGCGGGTTAGGTCGCGGACGATCCCTTTGAAATCGCTGCGGCCCGCGGCTACGTAGGCCTCGATGGCCGACCTGGGGATCTCGCGGACTTCGATCAAGCCCTTGTCGCCGCGGCGGCGCTTTTCATGGCCGTGGATTTGGCCGACGCCTTGGGCAAGTGGAGTGACGTTCTTGCCGGCAGACAACTCTTTCGCCGTCCGCACATCTTCGCCCGAGATGCCGAAGTTCAGGTTTTGGGCGCCCTGCGAGGCCAGGGTGCTCATCGCCACGATTTCCCCTTCGTAGTTGATGATCGGGCCGCCGCTATTGCCGGGCGACAGAGCCGCGTCGACCTGCAACCAGGTTCCCTCGAGGTCCTTGTCGCCTAGCTCTCGGCCTAATTCGGCAGCCGGCCGGACAGCGCTGACGACGCCGGTCGTGGCGGAAAAGGACAGCCCCAGCGGCGAACCCAGGGCGACGACGCGGTCCCCTTTACGCGTGGGCTTGCTCGCGAAGGGGAGGATCGGCAACTGGTCCACGCCGACGCCGTCGAGTTTGGCGATGGCGATGTCGCGTTTGGCATCGATGTGGGTCGTGCCCACAATGGTGAAGACTTGTTGGTTGGGGAAAATCGCTTTGGCGCTTGTCGCTCCTGCCAGCACGTGAACGTTGGTGGCGATGGTGCCACCGCTGTCGATCACGAAACCGCTGCCCAGGCTGTCCCCTTCGTCGGATTTGACCTCGATGCGCACGACGCTCTTTTCGCAGCGCTCGATCGTGTCGGCCAAGTTGTCCTGCGCCCAGCCCGATGGATATGGCAAGCTGGTCGCCAGGACCATGGCGAGCGACCAAACGACGGAGAGCCCTGGGGCCCAAGCAGTGGTTTTCGACATAAGCTCTTCGTACTCAGAAAAGAAGCTCAAGCTGCCGGTAGTTCGTTCGACGGACGTCGCTGATAGCAGGAGGCGGCAGTACCCCCAGTTTGGGCGCTCGAAGGGATTCTAACCGATCCGAAAGCGAAGTCAAACTGCGGGCCCGGCCGCGAGAGGCCTTTCGCAGCGATTAACCATCCCGGCAGCCGATCGGGCAAACTCGGGTGAATTGGACGATTTTTCGTCCTGAAAGTTCCAGCGGAGCGGGGCACTGCACCAGCTCTCGCGTTGACGATTCGGAGTCGCTTGTCGACAATCAATCGCTTGCTTCATGAGTCAACGCCGTCACCCGCCGCAGAACGAGGAATGAATGAACATCCTTGCGTCCCAGGACCCCGCCGTAGCCGCCGCCATCGAAGCCGAATATGTGCGCCAGCAGGATGGTCTGGAGATGATCGCTAGCGAGAACTACACGTCGCCGGCCGTCATGCAGGCCGTCGGCAGCGTGCTGACCAACAAGTACGCCGAAGGCTATCCCGGGCGGCGATATTATGGCGGCTGTGAACATGTTGACACCATCGAGCGGCTGGCGATCGAGCGGGTGTGCCAACTCTTTGGAGCGGAAGCTGCGAACGTACAGCCGCACAGCGGTTCCCAGGCGAACACAGCCGTCTACATGGCCGCGCTGCAACCGGGCGATGTGGTTCTCGGGCTGGATCTGGCTCAAGGGGGCCACCTGACGCATGGCATGCACCTGAATATTTCGGGCAAGCTCTACCGCTTTATTCCTTATGGAGTCGATCCGCAGACGCATCGCATCGACTTCGACGCCGTGGCCCGCTTGGCGCAGCAGCACAAGCCCAAGCTGATCGTCGCCGGCGCGAGCGCTTATCCGCGCGAAATCCCGCACGCCCGCTTTGCACAGATTGCCAACGACGTCGGTGCCAAGCTGATGGTCGATATGGCCCACTACGCCGGTCTGGTGGCCGCGGGCGTTCATGACAACCCCGTGCCCGTGGCCGACTACGTCACGTCGACGACCCACAAGACGCTCCGCGGACCGCGAGCCGGAGTGATTTTGTGCAAACAAGAACATATCAAGGCGATCAACAGCGCCGTCTTCCCGGGCCTGCAAGGTGGTCCGCTGATGCACGCGATCGCCGGCAAGGCGGTCTGCTTCGGCGAAGCCCTGACCGACGATTTCCGCCGCTATGGCCAACGCGTCATCGATAACGCCAAAGCTCTAGCCGAGACGTTGATGCGCGACGGGCTGCGGCTGATCAGCGGCGGCACCGACAACCATCTGATGTTGGTCGACGTCACCAGCATCGGTCTGGGTGGCAAGCAAGCGGAAAAGACGCTCGATCAGTGCGGCATCACGGTGAACATGAACATGATTCCGTTTGACACCCGCAAGCCGATGGACCCGAGCGGCATTCGCATCGGCACTCCGGCCCTGACGACTCGGGGCATGGGGACCAGCGAGATGGAGCAAATCGGGCGTTGGATCAGTCAGGCGCTGCGTCATCCGGACGACAGCCAGCAGCACCGGGCGATCCGCGAAGACGTGCGCGCGATGTGCCAGAATTTTCCTGTCCCGGCCGCGGCACTGGTGGATGCCTGAGTTTTTTCTTTCATCGAGGCCATTGATGACTCGTACGAACCGAATCCTGATTGCCGACGACCATGCGGCCAACCGCGAACTGCTGGAAGCCTATCTGGCCGGTGTCGACTGCGACATCGAATTGTCGGTCGACGGTCAAGATACGCTCGACAAAGTCGCCAGCTTCGAGCCCGACTTGATCTTGCTGGACGTCATGATGCCCAAGCTGAGCGGTTTTGAAGTTTGCCGAAAGATCAAGGACAATGCGGCGACGTCGAAGATCATGGTCTTGATGGTCACGGCCTTGAACGAACTGGGCGACATTGAGCGCGCGGTCAAATCGGGAACCGATGACTTCCTCTCCAAGCCGGTCAACAAATTCGAATGGCTCAAGCGGGTCGAAAACATGCTCCGCTTGAAGGACACGACCGACGAACTGGCTCGCCTGCGCCAGTACATCCAAGAGATGGACGAACGCAAAAGCCCCGCCCAGTAGGACAGCCGTCCCGGCTGTCAGGCACGCAGCGCCCAACTTCCTCTTTCAAAAAGTAGGACAGCCGTCTCGGCTGTCAAGCACGCAGCGCAGCGTCCGACTTCCTCTCCTTGAACCGTGGCCATTCGTCTCGGCTCTCGCGCACTCCGCTCAAACCCGCCATATGGTTCGAGCGACGCTTAATCGTGGTGCGCCCCTCATCCCCCAGCCCCTTCTCCCCGAAGCGGGGCGAAGGGGAGACCGACTTGTTCAAGGGGCGCAGCCTCACCGCGTTCACCGGCTCT
>JBQCJB010001009.1:0-7283 GCA_051953155.1 Aureliella sp.
CGTCTGCGTGTTCTCCGGCAGCCTGCCGCGCTCAGGCCTATGACCTGGTCATCAACGGCTACGAAGCCGGCGGCGGGACGATTCGGATCCACGACAGCGGCATCCAGCAAGACGTATTCGACCTGCTGGGCATTACGCCCGAGATGGCCGAGAACCGCTTTGGATTTTTGCTCGACGCACTGCGCTACGGGGCGCCGCCTCACGGCGGGATCGCGCTCGGTATCGACCGCGTCGTCATGCTGTTCGGCGGGCTGGATAACATTCGCGACTGCATCGCGTTTCCAAAGACGCAACGGGCGATGGACCTGATGACCGAAGCTCCCGGTGACGTAGAAACCAAGCAGCTCCGCGAATTGCACATCCAGGTCGAAACCCCTCCTGTCAAAAAGTAAACGACCCGGCGATACCCCGCGATTAGACGGCGCCGGTTGCGACAAGTTCAACGAAGGAACCCAAGGTGTGGCGGAACTCAAAGCCTGGCAGGTAGCGACTGGCCGCGACCGCCGCGACTTCATTCAACTCCCGTTTCGCTTGTTCAAGAACGATCCCAACTGGGTGCCGCCTCTGATCCAGACTCAGGAAGAGTTGCTCGGATTCAGAAAGCACCCGTTCCACGATAACGCCACGGTGGCCAATTTCCTGGCCAGTCGCGACGGGGAAGTCGTCGGACGCGTATCGGCGATCGTCAATCGCGGTCACAACCAGCGCTTCGAAGAGCAGCGTGGCTTTTTTGGTTTCTTCGAGTGCAAGAATGACCGCGAGGCCGCGCATGCACTTTTTCAAATGGCTTCGAAGTGGCTGAAGAGCCAGGGCATGACCGACGTCCGTGGGCCGGCCAACCCGTCGCTGAACTACGAAGTCGGCTTGCTGGTCGAAGGCTTCGACACGCCGCCGACGTTCATGATGACCTACAACCCGCCCTACTACGAAGAATTGATCACCAGCTTTGGTTTTGAGAAAACGCAGGACCTGTACGCCTTCGAAGGCGACGTGTCGATGTTGACGAACATCGATCCCAAGCTGGCCTTCGTTATCGGTGAACTCAAACGTCGCTTCAACGTCAAGGTTCGCCCCTTCAACCACAAAAACTTCCTCGAGGAAGTCAAGCTCTTCCTCGATATCTACAACCGCTCGCTCGTCGGCACCTGGGGATTCGTGCCTTTGTCGGAACGCGAGGTCTTGCACCAGGCGGCCGGCCTGCGGCACTTGCTGGTCCCCAGCTTGACCAGCATTATCGAAGTCGACGGCAAACCGATCGGAGCGGGGTTAGGCCTGATGGACTTCAATCCGATCATCAAGAAGATCGGCGGCCGACTGTTCCCGTTCGGTTTCTTGCGGCTGCTCTGGGGCAAGAAGCGGCTCAAACGCGTGCGTTTGATGAGCACCAATGTGCTGCCCGAGTTTCAGAAGTGGGGCTTCGGGCTATTGGCTCTTGAACACATGTTGCCCAGCGTGCTGAAGATGGGCGTGACGCACGGCGAATTTTCCTGGGTGCTGGAATCGAACCATCTTTCGCGGGCCAGCCTCGAGCGGGCCGGTACTCGACGCATCAAGACTTATCGTGTCTACGACCGCAGCTTGAGCGATATCTAGCCACATCCGAAGCTCGCAGAGCTAGCAAAGCCACCCTCCTCTAATCGTTACAAGCCGCATCGCGTGTTTGGAACGGTTGGTGATCTGCTTGCAGCGACTGTGGCGGCCTCGCCTGGCGTGACGATTATGAGTTCGACCGACGGATCGCCTTTCCGTGTGGAAGCGGTAGGAAAGTTGGCAGTCGAAGAAGATCCACAGCCAGGCAAAATCATGCGCAAACCTCGCCACGCAACAGCGGCATTACTGAGCGGCATCGTTTTGGCAACCAGCGCTTGGGCAGCTCCGCCGGAGCGTCCGACGCTCAACCACACGGCCGATCCGCGGCCGAACATTCTGCCCGACTGGATTTACAACCATCACGTGCCCTACCGCCTGCGCTACAATCGTCCGACGTATTACGGCGGCAAGATTGCCTACCACATCGCGCCGACCAGCCAGGAGGCCATGGCCTGGGAAGAGAACCTCGAGCGAGGCTACTACGATGGGCACCACTGCCCGCCGCTGGTCAAAGGTTTTTTCTATCCCAAGCCGTGGGAAGCCATGAACACCGGCCCGCGGGCCAACTATGCAAGTCAGGTCGCGCGTCCACTTGCGCCTCCGGCAGTCCCCGGCGCGATGCCCGGTCCGGGTGAGACAGTCATCCCAGCTCCGCTCGACGCAGGAGCCGAGAAAGGCGAGCCGATCGAAGGGGCTCGCAGCAACCGCCCCAACGCGACCGCTCCCGAGCCCGAGATCACCCAACCCGACGCGCTCCGCAAGTAGGACAGGCCTCCGGCCTGTCACAGCCCGTCCCAAACCATCTTCACCCCAAAGTAGGACAGGCCTCCGGCCTGTCTCCGCATGTCGCTCGACATTGCATGATCACCAGCTGAGGGGAACCTTTCTCCTTCGATCGCCCCTCACCCCCGCCCCCCTCGCCCCGAAGCGGGGCGAGGGGGAGACCGACTGTGATGAGGTGAACCTCGAAGCGCGGGGATGTTGAGCTTTGCGATGAACTGCAACTCGCAACTCTGCAACTCTGCAACTCGCAACTCTTCAACTCGCAACTCGCAACTCGCAACTCGCAACTCGCCCATTAATCGCGATCGTGCGACTTCGCAGCGGGGCCTTATTCGTCGGCGTTGCGGATTTCCAAGCCTTTGTCGGCGGACGATAGGGAATCGCCTAGTCTGTCGGTGTCGAGCGGTTCGAGCGAGCGGCGGCGGTAGTGCCGGTGCGTCGGGGCGAAACGGCTGCCTCCGCGGGCTTGCATCACGAGCCGCATGGCGATGACGATCGCAAAACCGAGGATCAGCACTAACGGCCACTGCCCCAAGCCTGGACCTTCCGCAGCCACCGGCTTGGGCGAGGACACGATGCGGCCGATGACGACCGGGGCAACCAGGTTCCGCGCATTCGGAGCCGCGTCTCCGGGCTGATAGGCTTGCATCTTGAAGAAGTACCCGGTTACTTCGATCCGCTCGTCGACATCGCCTTCGCTGGGCAAGCCGGGTGGCAACTCGGGCGTGATGCAGCAATACATGAACGCCTTGGCTTCGTCGGTCCAGCCCCAGAGTTCGTAGATTCGCTTGACGCCGGCTTCGTTCTCAATGTGAATGTCGATGGGTAGAATGCGGCGAAGATTCAAAACCAGGTGCACCACCTCGCCGCGGTGCTCGGCCGGCTTGCGATAGAAATCGTTGAAGCGCGGATTGTCGCGAGCCTGACTGCGGAGTTGTTCCGGCGTCTGCCGCAGGACTTCTTTGAGCAGCGCAAAGTAGGCGGGGTTCTCCCGCTTGTGGTTGAACAGCGTGTTGTCCGATACGAGGCTGAGCAGCTCCTTGATCCGGGCCTGGCGGGCTTGCTCGTCGCTCTCGGACGCTTGCGCATTGTCGCTGCTCTCTGCCGGTGCGGCTTCGTCTGCGGCGGCTGGCTTAGCTGGCTCGTCTGTGTTGGCGGGCTTGTTTGCTGCGACAGGCTCGGTGGACTTCTCTTCCTCCGCGGGCTGGACTGCGTCTGGGGCTTGCGCGAAAACGTTCCCAGTGGGTCGCCAGTACGGAGTGGCCAGCCAGCCAAGCAGAAGAGCGCCAGTCAGCGGGAGCGCGCGGAGCATGATCAGATGTCCTTGGAAGTACACTGCGCGAAGCGCTCAGCCGCTGGGTAGCGTGCTGATATTAATGTTGGTCATCGGTTCGCCCGTGGGCAGCGTCTGGTGCGCGCAGATGTCCAGCACCTGCATCATGCGTTCATAGTTCAAGTCGTTGGCAACTTGCAATGATATGCCTTCGAACTCGGCGTTGGCAAGAAAATCCTTCAGCGTGCCGCGCAGGTTATTGAGCAGTTCGCTGGCCGTCTGGCCAGCCCCGAGCGTTTGCGGGCCGATTTCGACGCCGGCGATTTCGCCTTCCGGAGTGGCGTGGACCGAGATCGTCAGTTGCAACCCGGTCGGGGCGTCCGAGGTGCTTTGCTCGGTTTGCGTACCCGCCGAGGAGGTGGCCGCCTTGTCGGGCATGCGCAGCGAAATCTGCGATTCGATAGGCGAGGGACGGAAGGTGAGAATGAAAAAAGCGAGCAATTGAAAAGCCATGTCGAGCATGGCCGCCATGTTCAGTTCGACTTCGGCAGGCGTCTTGGAACGTTTGCGATGTTTTCTTCGGGCCATGCTTTAACTGCTTTGCTGTTCGCCGCCGCGCAGGACCATGAAGTCGAAACGGTTTAGCCCACTGTTCTTGCACGCGTTGATGACGCGCATCAGGAAATCGCATCGCAATGCGCGGTCGGCGCGAATGACCACCGTGACGTACTCGTCGGAATCGGGTTTGAGCGACTGCTTCAGCTTGTTGGCTTCGAAATTCAAAAAGCCTTCGACGTTCGGCTCCTCCTTGCCCTGGACAAAGAGCTTGCCCCCTGCGCGCAGGTTCAGGATCAGCAGTTCGCTGTTGGTCGTCTCGTCAGCCGGCGCGGCTGAACCGACGACTGGCAGGACCAAAGCCTTGTCGAAGTCCGACGCTCGAAAACTGATGACCAGCATGAAGAAGGTGATCAGCTGGAAAACCATGTCGAGGATCGGCGTCAGGTTGGGTTCTGCGCGGTCGGCAGCATGGGATCCCGACATTGTCGACTTCCGAGAACGAAATGAGAGAAACGGGAGAGAGCGGCACGCTTGAGGGCGAAGGGATTCTGGCTACTGTGGCGCTGGTTTGGGTGCCGCAGTCGGCGTCGTGCGAGGGCGCTTCAGCATGCGGACGATGGCTCGGAAATAGTCGTCGGCCAGCATCGTGGTCTCGACCGAGATCTTGGCGATCCGGTTGCGGAACATGGCGTAAAAATAAATCGCCGGGATGCTCAGCAGCACGCCTTCGAACGTCAACACCAAAGCTTCCGAAATACCTTCGGCCACCTTGCTGGCTTCGAGGTTCTTGCCGCTGATGGCGATGGCCATAAAGCTGCCGATCATCCCTTTGAGCGTGCCGAGCAACCCGATCATCGGGCCGAGCGTACCGATCGTCGCCAGGATGCTGATCTTCTTTTCCATGTTGACGGTGCTGGCGTCGGATGTCCGTTCCAGCTTGTCGCGGGCTTCATCGATGCTGAACTCCAGTTCCGACAGACCGGCGTGCAGCGAGCGCGAGAAGAACGAATCGTCCTGCTCGACCAGTTTGACGACGTCGCGGGCGTTGCCTTCCTGGATCAAGCGGTCGCATTCTTCGAGCACTTCGGGCGGGGCGGCGACTGCCGGACGCAGTTCCAGAAATTGCTGGACGACCACCGCCACAAAGTAGAACGACAGGCACAGAATGAACAATCCGATCCAGCCCGAGACGTGGATCAGCCAGCCCAACATCCGCGTCCCGTCCGGCGGCGCCGTTGTCTCGCCCGCCGCCGCGCCGGCCTCCTGAGCCAAGGCGGCCGTCGGCTGATAAGCCATAAACAGGGCGACGAGACAGGTGGCGAGCAGACACCACACCAAACTTCTCGAGACGATAGGGTTGCTCGAAGTAACAGAACGGATCATCAAGACTTCCTTTGATTGGAGTCCCTGCCAGAGTCGAAAAGTCACGCCCACCGGCAGCACGCCAGCCTGGCGAGAGAAAGAGAGGCTCTCTCTATCAATATGCCTGCCGGCCAGATTGGGAGCAAGTAGTTGAGATGAGTTAGTTAACGCCGCCTGTGAAACGACGATCGGCCGGACCGATTCCTGCGACTTGACCGGGTCGACCTCCCTCGATTATCGAGAACTCCGCCCAAATAGGCAAGTGTTCGCTCACCTCCACAGCCTGCTCGAGCGACAGGTTGAACTGCCGCAAGAAATCGAATGCGCCAGAACGACCGCTATATTCGGTAGTGGCTGAGGGTGGGAAGACAATGTTGTCTAGCAAGTGCGTGCCACGCGTGGTGCTGGCGACACCCTCGAGCAGCACGCGTATGCCTTGGCCGGTCAACATCTCGAGCTGTGCCGGAGCCGCGCTGAAATCGCCGGCCAAAACGATGTCGTCTTCGCCGCGCCCGTCGTTGGCAATCGCCTGGACCAGGCTGGGCAGCGCCTTCAGCTCGCTGGATACCAAATCGGGATCGATGTGCACGTTGACCAGACTGAACGTAAACGCCTCGTCGCTGGGAACGCCGGTCGTGCGGAACCAGCCCACCAGTGGCTCGCGACTGAGCATGTCTTCGGGGTCCTCGACCGTATAAAGCTGGAAGCGATCGGTCTCGATGCGCTCGGTGTCGAAGACAAAGGCTAACTGCTCGCGATGTTCGCCTCGGCCGACGCGCGGCCCAATCATGAAGTCATAACGCCGTGAACCACTGTTGAGCAACCGTACCAATTCGGGCAGCAGGTCGTCCTGGCGCGAACGAATGTCCTGCAGCGCAATCAGGTCGAATTGACCGAGCAGCCGAGCCAGCAGGCGAGCCACCGCGACATTCTCACGCTTGGCATCTCCCCAGCCCCAAGCATTGAAGCTGGCGATGCGGATCCAGTTGCGATCGGTCCGGGTAAGCTGACCGGCAGAGGACGCACCGGCCGGCTCTTGGGCTTGTTCGAGCATCGCGAGCTTTTCACCGACCGAAAGACTCGGCGGCGTGCTGACGGTCATCGCCGCGGCGGGCCAGTTCGGCGACGGGCTGGCTGGCGATGGGCTGGCTGGCGACAAGCCAGGAAGCGGAGCAGCGGCCGGAGTCAGCCCCGGCAATTGGGACGTCGACGGTAGCGGCGCACCCAACCGCGGACCAGCTGGCAACGAGGCGTTCCAGCCCCCCGCACCACCGCCCACATCATTCCATGGTCCGCTGGTATCGCTCCAGCCCGAATGGGCCAGGCCACCGGCGGCGCGAGGTTCCAGACGCAGGGCCTCGAGCCCGCGAATATCGTAGTTGTTGACCAGATAGAACAAGCCGGCCACGACAGTGGTCAACACCGGCCAGCGGCGCTTGACGAGCGACAGAAGCACAGGAGAAGCCTCACCTAGCAATGGGCACCCGCGCGAGTCAGCGACCGTTCCATGCCGCTCGACCACGCCAAACCTGCACAGGCTCCGTCCGCGCATCGGTGGTTATCGGCCATCGCCCGGCCCGCCAGGCAACCGAATTGCCAAACTGAGCATTGCGCCGATTGGGCAAAGTAGGACAGCCGTCAAGTAGGACAGCCGTCAAGTAGGACAGCCGTCTCGGCTGTCAGTGCAGCGCCAGTAGGACAGCCGTCTCGGCTGTCA
>JBQCJB010001010.1:0-2853 GCA_051953155.1 Aureliella sp.
CCAGCCTGCTCATCCCTATGCCCATTGAATTCGCTTGCGAAAACTGTGCTCGCGTTCTGCGAGTGCCCGACGGCAGTAGCGGCAAGAAATCGCAATGCCCGGCCTGCGGCCAAACGCAAGAAATTCCTTACGTCATCGGTGCTTCTTCACAGCCTGGTCCAGCGCACCACCAGTCGGCCGGTGGAGCTCGCGGTGGCTCTCCTGCCGGCGGTCGAGCCGAGGCTGGAGCCGCGACCGGGCATTCAGCGGGGCTGACCGCCGATGGCAAACTGAGCATTCCCTGTCCCAAGTGCAAACATCATCTGGTGTGCGCACCGGAACTGGTGGGCACGCGCGGACAGTGCCGCCAATGCCAACATATTTTTACGATCACGACCCAACCGGAAGAACAGGCGGCAGAAAAGGCGTCCACCGCTCTGGTATTCAGTTGCCCAGAGTGCCAGCAACTGTTTGAAGGCAAGCCGGAGATGGAGGGACGCAGCGGTCGGTGCCACGTCTGCCAAGCCGTGTTCCCGATCCGGTTGCGCCCGGCAGGTAGCCCCGCCGCCGCCAGCGACCAGCCCGCGTCAAAGACAGCGTCGCCGTCAGCTTCGCAGTCAGCCACTCAGTCGGCCCCTCAGCCAGCCACGCGGCGTCCGGCGGATGGGGCGAGTGGATCGAACACTGCCCAGGCCCCGGCAGCGAAACGCTCAGCTGCTGCTGGTGCTGCTGCGACGCCGAAGGCTGCGCCGAAGTCGACGGCGATGATCCCCGCTTCTTCGCAACAACCTACGCGGCGGGTTGTTCCCAAACCGAAGCCGACTCGGCCAGCCCAAGGAGCCGCGGCCGTCAAACCCATCCGCTTTATGTGCAGCCATTGCCAAGGCACGATGGAAGTCCCCGGCGAGTCGGCTGGCCTGGATACGGCCTGCCCGTATTGCCAAGCCGTGCAGACGATTCCCGACGCTTCGACAGCCAGCGCCGGTGGCTACGCCAGCCCGCCTGCGCCGACGCACGACGATCCTTTCGCGTCCCTGTCGTTTCCGGCCAGCGGCGCTGCGAGCCACGCCAATCCTGCCGCCGCGCTCGGTCTGCCGCTCGATCCGCTCGGGAGCGTCAATCCCTATGCCGCAGCCCCCCAGAGCACTTGGCACGCGCCCAAGCGAGCTCGATCGCGGCGCGGTTTGAGCCTGGCCAATATTTTTCAAACAACTTTTGAAAACTTGTTTCCGAGCTGCCTGGTGACGCTGCTGCACGCTATCGTCATGACGATCGGTAACGTGGGCCTGTCAATCTTCCTCTTCGCCATGATGCTGCTGGTCAAAAGTTTGAAGATGGACCCGCAGATGACGATGATCGCCGGAATCGTCGTCTATATCATCATGGCTCCCCTGGGTCTGTCGATTGCAGCTTGGTTCTTGGGTTCCGTGCAGCACATGGCGCTGCGGGCGGTGCGCGGCCGCGAGTTCGACTTCAACAAAGCCTTTTCACCCGCCGGTGGCTTCGGCGCGGCCATGCTCGTGCTGTTGCTGCAAACCTTCGTACAGTTGCTTTTCTATCTGCCGCGGCTGTTCGAGTATCTCGCGCCCGGCACCGTAGGCGCATTTGCTTTGGTGTGGGCCCTGCTGATTATGGTGGTGCTGGTCGTTTTTATGACTGGGTCTTCGCTGACCTGCTTTGCCGGCATCGATGGCGAAAGTGCCGGAGAGGCGCTAGGCACTTCGTTTCAACTGGTCTTCAGCAATTTGCCGATCATGGTCGCGACCAAGCTGCTGGTGTGGATCATGACCATCATCCTGCTGCTGCCCACGCTGGGCCTATCGATAGTCCTGCCGTTCTACTTCAATGCCACGCTGTACCACTTGGCCAGCCAGGAATAATCTGCGGCCAGTTACGGCGTCGACCAGCGGCCAGTCGCATCGCTGGGCGAAGTATAATGCGCGCCACTGCTTCGCCATGTGCGCGTGTGCTTCCTTCCCTTTCCTCTACCGGCGGACTGGCCGATGCGACATCCTGCTTCTATTTCTCCGACAGCGTCTCCCGTGTGGAATCCAGGGCTCGTGGCGGGCGCGGTCGCTCTCCTGGTCAGTCTGGTGACCAGCGGAGCCGGGCGCGCGGCCGATCCGTTTCGACGCGAGAATCTGGTCGCCTGGTGCATCGTCCCGTTCGACAGCGCCAAACGAACGCCTGCCGAGCGCGCCGAGATGCTCGACCGCCTGGGCATCTGCCGCCTGGCCTACGACTATCGCGCCGAGCACATTCCGACGTTCGACGACGAACTGGAACAACTCGACAAGCACCACATCGAGCTGACCGCCTGGTGGTTTCCAACGACGCTCAACGACGAAGCTCGCCACATCCTCAGCGTGCTAAAAAAGCACGGCTTCCAAACGCAGTTGTGGGTCACCGGCGGTGGCGGCCCGACGGCCAGCCCTGAAGAGCAGCGGCAGCGGGTCCAGGCGGAAGCCGATCGCATTCGCCCGATCGCCCAAGCCGCAGCCGAGCAAGGCTGCACCGTCGCCCTCTACAACCACGGCAACTGGTTCGGAGAACCTGAAAACCAGTTGGCCGTGATCGAACAGTTGCAACTGAAAAACGTCGGCATCGTCTACAACCTGCACCACGGCCACGGACACGTCGAGCGGTTGGGCGAATTGCTCCAAAAAATGATGCCGCATCTGATGGCCATCAATCTCAACGGCATGATTCCAGGAGGCGATGCCCAAGGGCAGAAGATCGTGCCGCTGGGCGCCGGCAGCTTGGACCTGCAGTTACTGAAAACGATTCGCGACAGCGGCTTTCAAGGGCCGATCGGAATCCTCAACCATACCGACCACGACGCCGAGGCTCGCTTGCTGGACAATCTGGATGGCC
>JBQCJB010001011.1:0-2538 GCA_051953155.1 Aureliella sp.
GATCGCCTCTGCTCAACCGACGCACGTTTTTCGGCGAGACGGCCCATGGGCTGAGCGGCATCACCCTGGCCGCCCTGTTGCAGTCAGGTGGAAGCCTTGCCGCCGATAAACAGCCGCTGCGACCGCAAATCGACCCTGCGCGGCCTTTCGCACCGCGAACGACACATTTTGCCCCTAAAGCCAAGAACGTGCTGATGATCTTCTGCGCGGGGGCCTGCAGCCAGATCGACACCTTCGACTACAAACCCGAACTGATCAAGCGCCATGGACAGCCGCTGCCAGGGGCCGAAGGGCTGGTTACGTTTCAAGGGAAGCAAGGCAATCTCACGCAGAGCCCCTGGCGGTTCAAACCGCGCGGCGAGTGCGGCAAGATGATTTCCGATCTCGTGCCCTTGCTCGGCGAGCTGGCCGACGATCTGTGTTTCATCCATTCGCTGACCGGCAAGACGAACACGCATGGACCGGGCGAGAACTTTATGTCCACGGGTTTCACGCTCGACGGTTTCCCGAGCATGGGCGCTTGGGTGACTTGGGGCTTGGGGACGGAGAACCAGGAGTTGCCAGCGTACGTCGCGATACCCGACCCGCGCGGCGCGCCGCAGTCGAGCGTCAACAACTGGGGTAGTGGCTTTTTGCCGGCGGCCTTTCAAGGCACCGACTTCAACGCGGCGGTGCCGCTACGAAACCTGGCGCGGCCGCCGGGCATCGATGCGTCGCGCGATTTAGCCACGCGCCAGTTGATCCAACGGATGAACCACAGGCATCTGGCCGAGTTCCCCGGCGACAGCGAACTGTCAGCCCGGATCGCCAGCTATGAGTTGGCAGCGCGGATGCAGTTGAGCGTTCCGGAGGTGACCGACTTGTCGCGCGAGACGCCGGCAGTGCTGGCGATGTATGGCGCCGACGATGCATCGAATCCGCTAAAGGCTGGCTACGCTCGCAACTGCATCCTCGCGCGCCGCCTGATCGAACAGGGCGTGCGCTTCGTTCAATTGTTCAATGGAGCCTATCAGACCGGCGGGGAAGGGGTCAGCAACTGGGATGGCCACAAACATTTGGCCCAGCAATACGCCCAGCACGGCGCGGTCTTCGACCAACCGACTGCAGCCCTGTTACGAGACTTGAAGCAGCGAGGCCTCTTGGGCGAGACGTTGGTTGTCTGGTGCACGGAGTTTGGCCGCATGCCAACTTTTCAAGCCGGAGCCAACGGTCGCGACCACAATCCCGCCGGCTTCACGGCCTGGCTAGCGGGCGCAGGAGTCAAAGCCCCGCTGACCTACGGTGCAACCGACGAGTTCGGTTATCGAGCGGTCGAGAATATCGCGACCGTTTACGACTTCCATGCCACGATTCTGCATTTGCTAGGCCTCGACCATCAACGCTTGACCTTCTACCACAACGGCATCGAGCGTCGCCTGACCGACGTCCACGGCCAGGTCATCCGCGACATCTTGGTGTAAGGTGTAAGGTGTAAGGTGTAAGGTGTAAGGTGTAAGGTGTGGCTTATACCTTATGCCTTACACCTTACCGCTTCCCGAACATGCGTATAATGGAATCTGGCTGAGCTTTGCTTGCCGCTCGCCGATCGATCGATTACCGACCCGCCCCAAGCTCCCTCCCCCCGAGTTTGTACACAATGCGATTGGAACTCTACTTGCGCTTCGCTCCCCTCGCCGCTGCTCTGGTCATGGCTTCGGCCGTTGCGTCAGCTGGCGAGTCGGACTCGGCAGCGAAGGTCGACTTTAACCGAGAGATCCGGCCGATCCTTTCGGAATACTGTTTCACCTGCCACGGGCCGGATGAAAAAATGCTCCAGGCCGGCCTGCGGCTGGACCAGCGGGAATCGGTCTTCCAGCCGGCGGAATCGGGGAAAGTGGCCGTCGTGCCCGGAGCACCTGACGCCAGCGAACTGATTCGTCGCATCATGACTACCCAAGCCGACGAAGCGATGCCGCCGGCCGACGCAGCCAAGCACCCCAGCGTCGCGCAGAAGGAATTGCTCAAACGTTGGGTCGAACAAGGGGCTGTGTGGTCGGATCATTGGTCGTTTATGCCCATCGAACGCCCGCCGGTTCCCGAGATTGCACCGCCGGCGGGCTACGTCATCCGCAATCCGATCGATGCGTTCGTGCTCGAGCGGCTCGCCCGCGAAGGTCTGAGCCCGGCGCCGGAAGAATCGAGTGAACGGCTCATTCGTCGTGTTTCGCTCGATCTGATCGGCCTGCCGCCGTCACTGGATGAGGTGCGAGACTTCGTCGAAGACCGTTCGCACAATGCATTCGAAAAAGTTGTCGATCGTCTGTTGGGCAACGAACACTTCGGCGAACGGTTGGCCATCCAGTGGCTCGATCTGGCGCGATACGGCGACACGAGCGGCTACCACAACGATTCGCTTCGCGATATGTGGCTGTGGCGCGAATGGGTTATCCGCGCTTTCAACTCCAACCTGCCGTTTGACCAGTTTACGATCGAACAGTTGGCCGGTGACCTGTTGCCCGAGGCTACGGTCGACCAACAGGTTGCCACGGGTTTCCATCA
>JBQCJB010001012.1:0-2845 GCA_051953155.1 Aureliella sp.
GTCGCTGCTACACGCTCCGTTTATGCTCGGCTTGATCAGCGGCGGCGCGGTCATCTATTGGTTTACCGGGGCGTCGACGCAAGCGGTCACTACCGGTGCCCATCGGGCGGTCGAGTTCATCAAGGCCAACATTCGCCTAGAAGGAACCTCGCGTGCATCGGTCGAGGACAGCAAGCGCGTGGTCGGCATTTGCACGCAGTACGCCCAGGCCGGGATGGTGAACATTTTCCTGTCGGTGTTCTTCATGACGCTGGCCCTGGCGTTCGTCGAACCCTACTTTTTCATCGGCTATCTGGTGTCGATCGCCATCTTCGGCTTGTACCAGGCCATCTTCATGGCCAACGCCGGGGGCGCGTGGGACAACGCCAAGAAGATCGTCGAAGTCGAACTGAAAATGAAAGGCACCGATCTTCACGACGCGACCGTCGTCGGGGACACCGTCGGCGATCCGTTCAAGGACACCTCGTCGGTGGCCTTGAACCCAGTGATCAAGTTCACGACGCTGTTCGGGCTACTGACGGTCGACTTGGCCGTAAAGCTGCAAGCGGAGTACGGCGGCTGGTTCACCTTTGGAAGTGCGATCGTGCTGCTGTTGATCGCGCTCTTTTTCATGCACCGCAGCTTTTACGGCATGCGGATCAAATCGCCCGCCGCCGCATAGGGCGGGCGCCGAGGCAGCGAAAGTCAGCAGAGCGTTCAGAGGCGGCTGATCGCCTCGAACGTTTCCCGGAGCGAACCGTACAGCGAGCGGTAGATTTCGAAGGCGCGGTCGTACGTTTTGACGGCCGCGCGCTGGGGAGCGGTCTTAGCGGTGACTTCGATCGTCGCCTTGCAGGCTTCTTCGATGTTCTTGAATTCGCCGCTACCGACGGCAGCCAGCAGAGCGACGCCGAAGGCTGGACCTTGTTCGGCATTCATCGTGCACGCGGCCTGATTCATGACGTCCGCCACGATCTGTTTCCACAGCTGGCTCTTGGCCCCGCCACCGCTGACGCGCATTTCCTTGACCGGCACCCCGAGCTGTTGGATGATCTCCAGGCTCTCGCGGAGGCTCATCGCGACCCCTTCCATGACCGCCCGGGTGAGCGCGCCGCGCTGGTGCGCGGTCGTCAGGCCGATGAATGCCCCGCGTGCATTGGGGTCGGCGTGCGGCGTGCGCTCGCCGGCCAGGTAGGGGAGAAAGAACAAGCCTTCGCTGCCCGGTGGAACTTCGGCCGCTTCGGCCAGCAGCGTTTTGTACGGATCGCCGCCGCGTCGGCCGCTCAGCTCGCGGCACACGTTTTCCATGAACCACTGCAGCGAGCCGGCGGCCGATAGCGTCACACCCATCATGTGCCACTTGCCGTGCACCGCATGGCAAAACGTATGCAACCGCCCCGCGGTGTCGTATTGCGGTTGGTCGCTGTGAACGAACATCACCCCCGACGTTCCCAGCGACGCGGTCAGCAGACCTTTCTTGACGATGCCGTTGCCCACAGCCCCGGCGGCGCAGTCACCGGCCCCGGCGACGACCTGGCAATCGGTCGTCAGGCCCAATTGTTTGGCGACCTCGGGCAGGAGTGAACCGGTGATCTGCTCCGATTCGTATACTTCTGCAAACCAGGCTCTGTCCAATTCCAATTTTGCCAGTAGCTCGGTCGACCATGTGCGCTCGACGACGTTCAGCAGCAGCATGCCGCTGGCATCGCTGGCGTCGGTTGCCAGTTCACCGGTCAGGCGTCGACGGATTTCATCTTTGGGCAGCAGCACGTGGGCCAGACGCGCATAGTTTTTCGGCTCCCGATTGCGCAGCCACAGAATTTTAGGAGCGGTGAAACCGGTCAGGGCCGGATTGGCCACCATGCGGATCAACTCGTCGCGGCCGCCGGCTCGTTCGGTAATCTCATCGCACTCGGCGGCTGTGCGCTGGTCGTTCCAAAGCAACGCGGGCCGGATCACCTTCCCATTTTTGTCCAGGAACACCGAGCCATGCATTTGCCCCGAGAGCCCGATCGCTTTGACGTCCGCCGGCTTGACGCCAGACTGCTTGACGACCGCCCGCACGGTTTTCACGGTCGCCTTCCACCAATCCTCCGGATCCTGTTCCGTCCACATTGGTCGCGGAGTGAGCACTTCGTAGCCGGCAGAGGCCTCCGCCAGGATGTTGCCTCGAGCATCAATGAGTAGACTTTTAGTGCCCGATGTCCCGATGTCGATTCCAATGTAATGGCCCACTCCTGCCCCCTTATTCCAGCATGACTGTCTATCAAAGCCTTGCACTATACTCATCGTGGTGTGCGTTTCCTACGGGGTCGACGCTCCCCACACGACCTCGCCGCGCCAGAGCGCTGATCGCTTGCCTGTGGTTGGCCCTGCTAACCATTTCGGCAGTCGGCTGCAAGGAGCGAAACGCCGACCGGCAGGCGAGTTCACAGCCCGGACGACACGCCGGCAACGCCGCACAACGGGAGGATGGTCAGCAAAGCAAGCCGGCCGTTCCGCTGCGCGTGTGGCTGGTGGCGGAAGAAGCCGAGCAACCGTTGATCGAGCGGCAGTGGTTAGCCCACTCGGAGCGTCCACTCGCTCTCGAGATGCTCTCTGCCAGTGCGCTTGCCCAGTCGGAAAAGTGCCCGTGCGACGTGGTCGTCTTCCCGGCGCATATGCTCGGCGAACTGATCGCGCGCAATTGGCTCGTCGAACTTCCCGCTAGCCTCCAGCCAATCGGGGGCGGCACGCCTCGCTCCGCCGATGCGATCGCCACCGGCCGGCCAGGCGCTGGCGGCGGCCAGGCCCCGTCGTCCAGTTCGTCGCTTGCTGGCGGCGCAGCGGATGAGGCCGCCACCGTCCCGCCGCCAGCAGCAGCTTG
>JBQCJB010001013.1:0-3961 GCA_051953155.1 Aureliella sp.
TTGACCGCGGCGAATACGATTACGGTGCCGGTCAGCGGGTCAGCCTCGCCACTGATGCGTTCAACAGCCCCCTTGAATACCTGCCCAGGCGCGGAACTTAGTTCAAGTTCGACCGGCGTGCCTTTGCCCACTTTCAGAAAGTCGCGGCTGGGGATGCGCAGCTGAATGAACACTTCGGACATGTCGATGACGGTGACCAGCGGGACTGCCCTGTCAAAGAACTGTCCTTGGTGAGCCAGCAGTTGCACCAGGATACCATCGATGGGACTTACGATCTTGCACCACTCGAGCGTGAGCTGGGCATGCTCGAGGTCGGCTCGGGCCGCGAGCAGCAAAGCATTGGCCTCGTCGAGCAGTTCGGTCGGTGTTCCTTCTTCGATGAGCTTCAGATGCGCATCAGCCGAAGCCAGGGCCGCCTCTGCCGCAGCGAGGGCCTTGGCTTTCGTCTCATATTGCACGGCGGAGATTTCTCGCCGCCGATACAGGTCTTCGAGTGCGACGAGTTCGCCTCGCAAGCCGTCGACCGTGGCCTTGGCTTTATCGCGGTCCTGCCGGGCAACTTCGATTTCCTGGGGCAAGTAGCCGCGTTTGAGACGCTTGACCGCGGATTCCTTCTCGGCGACCAAGGCCTGCGTTCGCTCGACATCTGCCCGCGCCGCGCGATCGTCGAGCTGCACCAGCAGCTGGCCGGCGCGAACGGTTTCCCCTTCGACCACTAGCAGCTTCTCGACCCAGCCGCCGATTTGCGGCGATATCATGGCTTTGCGCTCGGGTACGGCGACCACCGCGCCGACAAGCGTCAATTGCGGCTGCAACGTCATTTCCCGGACCTCGGCCGCTTGCACCTCGACCGGAGGCAGGGCTTGCTCGTCGGCGGCTGCCTCGGCGGACGTCGGCGGATGCGACGAGCCAGTGGTAACCCAGTAGGCGACTCCGCCGATGCAACCGATGACGACTGCGGCGAGAATTAAGTTTTTCATTGCCTTTGATAGTTTCATGCAATTCACTCCGTCGTGAGCAGGCCTTCGTCAGTCGGAGATCGTGATGCGAGGGACGCCGACGGTGAGAGGGGCAGGCCAAGCGTTCTGGCCATCAGGAAGTAAAATACTGGGGTAGCTACGAGAGAAAGCAGCAGCGATGTACAAAGCGAGCCGATCACTGCGATCGCCATCGGGCGGAGCATGTCGGCGCCGGCTCCGACGCCGTACGCCAGTGGAAGCAGACCCAGGAACGTGGTCAGCGAAGTCATGAGCACGGGCCGCAAGCGGCGCTGTCCCGACTGCACCATAGCGTCGGCCAGCGGCACGCCTTGCCGACGCAGGTGATCGACATAGTCGAACATCAGGATGCCGTTCTTGTGAACGATCCCCATCGCGATGATGGATCCCAGGATCGAAACGATGTTCAGCGTCGTGCCTGTAATCCAGAGCGCCGCCACGACGCCGAACAAGGCCAAGAGGGCTCCCATCCAGATCGCCAGCGGCTCGAGGAAAGTGCGAAACTCGAGTATGAGAACGGCATAGACCAAGACCAGGGCAGCGACGAGCACCAACGACAGGTTGCGGAAAGATTCTTGCTGCTGCTGATACAGTCCACCGAACTCGATCCGAGCCTCCGGCGGAATCACTACTGAGTGGGCCAGCTTGTCTTTGATGGCCGCGATCCCATGCCCCATATCGATTCCTTCGAATCGGGCCGAGACCGCGACGAGCTGGCGGAGGTCTTCGCGATGCATTTCCAGCAAGCCCGCTTCGTGTTCGATCTTGGCGACATCGCGGACCGTTTGCGATGCTCCGGTAAGCGACTGAATCGGCAGCGATGCGAGAGAGATCTGTCGCTCATGAGACTCAGGTGCGGCGAGCACTCGCACGTTGTAGGTGCGATCTCCCTGGAGCACGTACGAAGATACCGTGCCGATCATCCGGGACTGAATTTCAGTTCCCAGACCGCGGGGTGTCAGACCGGTGCGGGCGGCGTCAGCCAGGTCAGTTCGCAGCCGCATCGAAGGTCCGGCGACTACCAAACCATCTTCGACGTCGACAACTCCAGGGATCTCTTCGATCGCGTGAGCGATCTCCTCTGCCTTCGACTGGAGGACGTTGACGTCGGTTGAAAAGATCTTGATCTCGACCGGGTTGGGCGACCAGGTGAGATCCCCAATCAAGTCGGCTAAGACGCCGGGGAACTCGAAGCTCAGAGCCGGCTCGGCTGCGTTTACCTTTTCGCGCAGTTCTTCGATAACAGCTTCCGTGCTGCGCTGGCGGTCCGGTTTGAGCTTGACCAGAAAATCGCCGGTGTTCGGTTCCGCGATTGCCAGGGCCAGCCGAGCTCCGGTTCGGCGCGAGAAGGATTCGACGTCAGGCGTCTGCCGCAGGATTTCCTCGACGTGCATCAGCATGCGGTTGGTCTCGGTCAGGCTTGTCCCGGGTCGCGAATAGTAATCGATCACAAAAGCGCCTTCGTCCTGAGCCGGTAGAAAATCCGACTCGAGCTTGCCGTAAAGCCAGATGCCCCCGACGGCAATCACGACCATCGCGAGCGCCGACAGAATGGGCACTCGGAGCATGCCGCGCATGACCCGCGTATACAGACCAATCAGGCTTCGCAGAATCGGTCCACCCTGTTCCAGTTCGTGCTGAGCGTTCCTACCCGACGGCCGAATCAGCAACCCGGCTGTCACTGGCGTCCAGGTGACGGCCAGAACGAGGGAAATGAGCAGGGCAATGACCATCGTGATGGCTAAGGCGCGAAAGAAGACGCCAGCGACCCCGTCGAGAAAAGCCAGTGGGATGAACACGACCACGGGCGTCATCGTACTGCCGACTAAGGCTGGCCCGACCTCTCGCATGGCCTGGGTTACCGCTGTAGCGGCGCCGAGGCCCGCCAGCACTTTGGCATAGATCGCCTCGACCACAACGATCGCGTCATCGATGCACATGCCGACGACCGCAGCGATGCCGCCGAGCGTCATCAAGTTGAAACTCATGCCGACCAGCCGCAGGCCGATCAAAGTCAGCAGTACCGTCACTGGAATTACCAGCGCGGTGACAATCGTGGCCGTAACGCTGCGAAGAAAAACGAAGAGTACCAGTACGGCCAGCCCCAGGCCGAGCACGATGGCTTCCCATACGCTGGCCACGCCTTCACGGACAAATTGCGATTGGTCGTAGAAGAAGGCGAGCTTCATGTCGGGAGGGAGCTCGCTTTTGAGCAGATTTAATTCGTGCTCCAGGTCATCTGCGATTTGCACCGTATTGCAGTCAGGCTGGCCGTAGATATTAAGTAGCACCGCGTCTTTGCCGTCGGCGGACACGCGGTTGAACTGCGGCGCTTCTCCGGATCGAACCAGGCCGATGTCGCGGACGCGAACCGGCGCCTGATTGATCCACGCTACGATGACGTCTTCGATCTCGGCGGGATTGTGCAAGCGGTTATCGACGATCGTCAGATAAAGCTGGTAGTTCTCTTCATGCATCCCCGCCGAGGTGAACTGATTGGTATCGGAGAGCGCTTGCGTTACCTGACTGAAAGTCAAATGGTGGGCATCGAGTTTTGCCGGATCGACGATCACGTGAAACTCGGGCACTCTGCCGCCCACCAAATTGATTCGGGCAACACCTGCGATGCGCAGAAACCTAGGGTAGATGTCGTAGCGGGCCTTCTCCCAGAGCTCAGTCCGCGTGCGAGTCTGGCTAGTCAAGCTGATTCCCAAAATGGGAAACGCGGAAAAGGTTAAGCGGTGAACCTGGATGTCCGCGGTTGGCGGCAAGGTGTTGCGAATTTGTGCCAGGCGACCGAGCACGTACTGCTCGGCTTCGACCATGTCGGTCGACCAGTCAAAAAAAACGTTCACCGCGGCCGAACCTCGCCCGGTGGTCGAGCGAATGTTGGTCGTGCCGGGAATGTTCTTCATCGCCTCTTCGACCGGACGAGTGATCGTCGCCATCATCTCGTCGCCGGG
>JBQCJB010001014.1:0-5917 GCA_051953155.1 Aureliella sp.
GTCGTAGGGCACGTTTTCCTCGAGGCGGTGGCGAATCCATTGGTACCACTGGGTGCTCGGCAGATCGCCGCGTTGGACAGGCAGGAAGTTGCGGAGTTGGTCGTCGTTGTTTCCCGTCATGTCGCAGAAGAAGGTTGCCCACTGGGCCGCGTAGCCGGGACGCTCGAGCAGCTCATCGATCTTGCGAGCCCGCTTGTCGGCTCGAGTATCACCTGCAAAAGCGACGACCTCGGCGGCTGTCGGCAGTGTGCCAGTGACATCCAGCGAGGCTCGGCGGAGGAATTCGTCGTCGGTGGCCAGTTCCGAAGGCACAACGCCAATCTTTTTCAGCTTGGCATTGACCAGCTCGTCCACCCGCGTCGCCGCAGCGACTTGTGGATACGTTTCCTCGGTCAGATCCGAATAGGGGCGCAGAACTTCAACTGGGACAACCGCATTGTCGTAGGACACGACGACGTGCGTGTCGCCGACGTCCGCGGCAGTGACGATCCCTCGTTCATCGATCGTGGCCACCGCTGGATCGTTGGTTTGAAAACGGCACAGGCAGGTCACATCTTCCGAGACACCGTTGTCCCAGTGGGCGATCGCCCGCAGTTGATCGGTCTGCCCCGCCTTTTTGAAGTGGATCTCGCGTGGCAGCACTTCCAGCCGGGTTAGTTTCTCAACCTTTTCCTTGTCGAAAGGGGCTCGAGCCTCGATCCAGCGTCGCAGCACCCAGTATTCCCAGCCACCTTTCTCGTAGCGTTTGCCACCTTCATGCATGTCGGCATCGACCGGTTTGGTCAGCACCAGGCTCTCGAGCGGTTGCTCGCGATCGATGCGGCCATTTTCCAGTAGCGCCTTGTGATCGGCCTCGAAGTCGTATCCGAACAGCGAGAGTCGGAAGTCTCCCTGACCCTGGAACGAACCGTGGCATGCTCGACCATTGCATCCCAAGCGCCCCAGCAGCGGACTGACGTGCTTTTGAAAACTCGGAACTTCGTCACCGGCTGGTGGTGCGTCGGGCGCGGCCGGGGCGAAGCGTTCCGCGATCGAGGCTAACGTCCGATCGCCGTTCGGCTCGGCACCGAAAACGAGCACAGGCCAGCCCATCGAGATCGCGGCGCATGTCGCCACCGCGACCCAAGAGCGAGCGCAACGACCACTTGTCAAACTTTCTATCCAACGCATAGTCATCAACACCTTTTCCTAGGACCGTCCAATGTGTGTGTCTGCTGTAGGCTTGTTCGCCGGGACCTTATTTTTTTGAACGTGGCTCGTTGGGAGCCTGATCTTCGACTGCAGGAGTTTGCTTCTTGGCTTTGCCGCTGGGGCGCTCGATGCGGCTTTCCCAAGCCTTGATCCCCTTGGCGATGATGCTCTCGCTTTGCGCCTGTCGCTTGCTTAGCTGCTGGTTAATCTGTTCGAGGCGAGCTTCCGTCCGCGCTTTTTCGAGCGTCAAACGCTGGGTAACCAATTGGTTTTCGCGCTCGACCAGCTCGGCCAGCTTGTGGCGATCGGCTTCGTCGAGCCGCTTGCCGGAGGCCGATACGGAAGCGGCCCAGAGACGCAACTGGGCCGAGTTCTGCCACAGGGCCAGCTCGACATCGTGCAGTTCCTGGTCCCGTTTTTTCAGATTCTCCAACCGCTCGCGGACGCGGCGGATCTCTTTCAGCGCGTCGTCGTAGTCCGCTCTGCGATTGGCCTTGAGATATTTGAGCAAACTGGCCAGCTCTGGTTGGTACTGCCGGACGAACGCCAGCGTCGCCGCATCGCTTTCTTCAGCGTCCCCTTTGATCGCGCTGCGCTCGTCCGAGACGCTGCGCAGCCGCACTCGCTCGCGCTCTGCTGGCTGGACGACTTTGCCGATCCGGCCTTCGACAGCCACCGCCGTCGACGCCGTTGCGGACTGGCCTTTCGATGATTCACTCGGGCCATCGAGGGCGCTGGCCGACGACAATCCGATCGACGTCAGCCCGGCCGCCAATATGCAGGCAGCCAAGGCGCGGGGTGGATGCGCAGCCGGCCAGCTATAAAAAATCCTTCGCCGCATCAGCTGGCAACTCCCTGCGTATAGAACTCGCGGGCGGCTTTCAGCATCCAGTCGTCATCATCGGCGGCGTCCCCTTCGCTGAAGACAGGCATCGAGTCGCGTAGCTCGTCGCCGCTGGACAGCCCATCGATGCCGTCGAGCGACTCGCTGGGAGGTGCCTCGCGGCGCATGACCAGCCATTGTTCGGCCACCGTGTGCGAAAAAGCCGCCGAGTGCTCCGAGCCAAACACTTCGCTGCTGGGCAACGCAAACGGCGGTACTGCAGCGGTCGAGAGTTCCGAGTCCAACTCTCCAACTGGCAGCGTCGCGTCCGGCCGCTCGGCATTTTGAGACTCGGTGTGGGCGAACTCAGTTGGCGAAGCGTGGCGGCCGAGCGTCGCGAGTTGGCGAACGCCAAGCCCGACTGCTAACAGCGCCGCGGCGGCCAATGCCGCCAGGCTCGCCCAGTGCCAGCCCGATTGCGTTTCAACCGGAGCGGCCACGCGGAGCTGCGGCTGCGAGCTCGATGCCGCCCGCGCGACCAGGTCGAGCTGACCAACCGCGTCGGCGATCGCCAGCGCAAGGCGATCGTCGGCCAGCATTTGACTTTCGAAAGCGTCCCGATCAAGCGTCGGATCCTCCAGCGCATACCGGAGAGCTTGCCAGGCGATCTCTTCGTTCATGTCAACTTGCTCCGCAACTTCTCCATCGCCAGACGCATTCGCGACAATACCGTTCCAAGAGGCAACTCTTGCAACTGGGCGATCTCGTTAAATGTCTTGTTTTCGACCAGCCGCATGTGGACGACTGATTGTTGTTCGCGCGGCAGCTGGGACAGAACCTGGCGAACTCGCTGCAGTTCTTCGCTCAGCTCGAGTGCACAGGGCGACGGCCTCGCGCCGGTTACCTGGTACTCGCTGGTTTGCTCGCGGACCTGACCGAGTTCGCGTGTCAGACGCTGGTGGCGCTGCCGCGAGCGACGCAGGTTCAATGCGCTGTACTGGACGGTGCGGACCAGCCAGCCGTGGCGCTGCTGTGGCGGAACTTCGCTACACTTGGTCGCCAGCAACAAAAACGCATCTTGAACCGCGTCGTCAGCCAGCTGCCAATCGCGCAGCATCGCCCACGCCAGCCGCCTGAGTTGCTCCGCAAGCTCGCGATGAAGGTCCGCGACCGCATCGTCGTCCGAATAGCTCGGCCCAGCCGATTCAGCCACTGTGTTACCCTCAGCCGCTCTGCCCGAACACGCAATCAGATATGTCCGCCGCCGGGACAATTATTCACCAAGCGTGAGAAAAAAACTGTCCGAGAGCAACGCCCCCGCTGGCAGCAAAGCTCAAAACCGCCAAGAGAAGGGAAAGCAGAGCTGCCTTCCTGAGGTTAGAGCCAGGGCGAAGCGCGGCCTCGGACTACCAAAGCCAGCGGTTGCGCTGCCAGCCGACGTTGTTATTGGCGGTGGCGAGAGTCGCCCCGAGAGTGGAAAGAGTTTCCGAAGTCGGAGCAGCGGGCGGCGACCACTGCGCAAAGGCGTCCTCGCCAGGGACCGACGCCTTCCGTGAGCCCGCGCCTCCGTTGGGCGACGCGATTTCGATTGGCGATTCGCCTTCGCTGGCGCCGGCTCGAGCGTTCAACGCGTTGATGACCAGCAGCGCATCCAGTGGCGTGATGTAAGCGTCGTTGGAGACGTCGATGTAGGGTGCGAACGGTATGGCGCTGCCGGTCAGGGCGGATTGGCCCGCGGTCTGGTTCAGCAGGTTAATGACCAACAGCGCGTCGAGAGCCGATATGTATCCGTCGTCGTTGACATCTTCGGCCAGGCGCAGGTTATGCCAAGGCGTGTTCTGGAAATTGATGCCGAAGTCAACGTGCTCCACAGGGCTGGCCAGCTGCAGAGCAACATTTTGCACTTGGCCGTCGGCGGAGGTCACGCGGCTAGTCACGCCGCTGAGAACGAATTGAACGTTGTAGGTACCCTGAGGCAGACTATCAAAGCTGTAGTGGCCGAAGACATCGGTCGTGGTCGCCGTTTGCGGGCCGAAGCGCAGGTTGTCGAGTTTGACGCCGGTGCCCATGTGGCCACGGACGAGCGCGTAGGCCACGTCGGCTGCCGGCCGCCCGAGCTGCAGTGTCTGGACCTGCCCTGACGCCAGTGCGGCTGTGGTGGCCCGCTCGAGCAATTGCCCGTTGGAGTCGTACAATTCCAGTCGGCCGAAGCTGCGCTGCCCGGAACCGATCACGTCGACCGATACGAAACTGGTCGGCGAAGCGAAGGCGATCTTCAGCTGGCGACGATCGTTCCAGGTATCAGCATAACCGCCCAGAGCGATGCTGTAGGGACGAAAGACGCGGGCGCCCGTGGTGGCGCTGGAGTCGTTGAAAACGCCGACGTTGCCATTAGTGTCGGGGCCCGCGGCCGTGAGGAAGACACCGCCATAGGCCGACGCGGAGATCGCGCCTGGAAGTTTTTCATCGGGCTCGAGCGCTCGCTGCAAATTCAGCGGTTGGCCGGCGGCGTCGACCAACTGCACGCTCTGCGCACCGAGGCCCGATTCGATCGCGTCGAACAAACCGTTGGCGTTAGCGTCGTTCCAGACAAAGCCGTTGATGCCGGGACGCTCCGTCGCATCGGGCACGGCTCCGATGGCGCCTTCGAAAAGGTTGCTGGTCACGCCAGTAACGGCATCGACCGCCCGCAACTGCAACGTTCCCGATTGGCGACCGGCCAATGCAATGGAGAGATTCAACGGAACTTCGTAGGCATCGGGCTCGGACACGACCTGCCAGTTGCCGTCCGAAAACTTGGCTTCGATACGACTGATCTTGTTCAAGGTGATATCGTTGCCCAATCCCGAGCCGTTTCGGTTGGGCAGCGTCTGAACGCTTGCACTGCCGGTAAAGCGATAGATGCCCGCCGACGCGTCGACGCGGCCGACACCTTCCAGTCGTAGCGGCACATCCAGCACGTCAAAGATGCCGTCGCCGTCGCTGTCTTGCCAGCCGATCATCGCCAAGGTGCTCGCCGGGCTGACCAGGTTGGCGTAAGCAGCGTCCATGGCGGCCCCCGACGACATGATGCTTGGGGCTTGCTGGAAATTCGGGTCGGGATTGTTGTCCAGCGCGTTGGCGTTGAGGGTGTTGTAATAGCCGCGCTGCTGGTAATAGCTGCCGCCGCCGATGTATTCATCGCGCGCCCAGAACATGTGTCCAGTCTCGTGCGCAAATGTGGCTGCGGGCCGCGTCGAAGGGATCACGAAAAACATGCCGCCAGAGAACCCGAAGGCGCGGCTGAACGAACCGCCGCTAGCGAACGTGCCATCGTGTTCAACCTGCGAGTTGACGACAAAGATGGTGAAGGCCCAGTCGGCGCCGACCTTCTGCCGCTGGGCATGATTGAAGGCGCGGATGTTAGTTTCCAGACTGACCGATTGATTGAAGCCGGCGCGATTGAGAAACTCTTGCGTCCACAGCGTGTAGTCGTTGGACACGCGATTGATTGGTTCGTAGGCGGTGGCAACCGGCTGATCGACAAAGGTGCGGTCGACGATGAAGTCCAACGTGTGCACGCGGCTCTTGGTGGCCAACAGTTCCTTCCACCAGTTCAGCCCGTCG
This sequence comes from Aureliella sp., assembly GCA_051953155.1. Taxonomy (GTDB): domain Bacteria; phylum Planctomycetota; class Planctomycetia; order Pirellulales; family Pirellulaceae; genus Aureliella. The sequence goes on from JBQCJB010001014.1 coordinate 5,621, forward strand.
GTCAAGTTGTGAAAGACCTCATCGACGTGTGCCGGATTCCAGTTCTCCGTGCTGGCATCGATCTGTCCGTCACTCTCCAAAAAAACTGGCGTGACCGCGACTCGCCCGAGCATGAACTCGCCCGTATCATTGGGCTCCGCTCCCAGCGGCAAGGCGGCATTTAGCCAGCGCGACTCGAGCAATTCCAGTCGCACTCGCCTGTGCAAATTCTTTCTTACACCAGGATGTTTTTTGCAGCATGCAAACCACGGGGTGCGTCGAAAGCCTTCAACAAACTTCATCGCCGTCGCCGCCCAG
>JBQCJB010001015.1:0-5256 GCA_051953155.1 Aureliella sp.
CTTTCGACGGTTACCGACGGGACCAGCAACTCCCTGGCAATGGGCGAGCAGACGCTCGACCTGATCAACGGCGTCACCTCGGCCTGGTCTTATACCGGTTGGGTCTCCAACGGCATTGACCCGGTCGGCAAATTTAATACGACGTTCCCCGCCACGGGGTTGAACGTCTGGAAGTACAACGTCAGCCCGCTACGTTCCGGAGCCCGAGCTAGCTGGTACAACGCGGCCAGTTTGCACCCCGGAGGGGTTCATTTCGTCTATGCCGATGGTTCCGTGCACTTTATTTCCCAGTCGATCGATGAACCCAGCCTGACATACCTGTGCCGCATCTCCGACGGCCAGACCATTACGAACGCGCCGGAATAGTCGTCCGTCGGACTCGGTCACACGCAGCTCGAGAAAACGTTTCGCCATGGGAGATTGGGAGTATGGTTCGCACAGCGTTGTTGGTTGTGGCATTGGTTGTTGCGCAAGGCTGCGGCGGGGATGGATTGACTCGAGTGCCGATCGAAGGCGTCATCACCGCCCAAGGCAATCCGCTTGGCAATGCCATGGTTCAGTTCACTCCGCAGGGCAGTACGCCCGGCGAGGGGGCCTTGGGAATGTCCGACGCCCAAGGCAAATTTACTGTCATCAGCTCGCGCCAAGACGATGCGGGTGTTCCACCGGGCGAGTACTCCGTGCGCGTGTCGCGGTTCGTCGGAGGCAAAGGAGAGCCTCTGCCCCCGGATGCCACGCAAGCTGACCATCCGGATGCCAAGGAATCGATTCCCGCGCCTTATTCCACCCCTAGCTCTCCGCTGCGGGTGACGATCGACGACCAAGGGGGCCGAGTCGAGGTCGATCTACCGGTCAAGATCAAGGCTTCCAAGTAGTCCGCCAAGCTGATTGTCTCTCTCCGAAGGGTAAACTCATGACGAACGGCCGAAGCCTGGCGATGCTGGTGATCGCGGTTTGCGGGTGGTCGGGCTGCAAGCCGAACCAAGATGCACCGGTGACGCGGGCGACAGTGGCAGCTCCGACGGAAAAAAGCGAAGTGGAATTGTCGAAGCCCAAAGTCACTTTCCACCCACCGCAACTGGTGAAGTTTGAGTTCGACTACAGGTTCACCAAGGGGGCCCCGACCAAAAATTACATGTGCAATCTGGCGTTCCCGGGTACCGAGAACACTGGCAAAAAAATTCTCGAAGCCTGGGAGCTCCAACCCGAAGGCGTCATCCGTGGCGGGATCGAGTTACAATCGCTCGAGCCGGCCGTGAAAACATTCGAGATCACGCTCGGCGAAGCCGACGTTCCACAGAATGGCTACGAAACGATTTCCAATGCGCTCACAGGAGAGGTTGTCTCGAGCCCGACGAGCCACACCGAGTAATGCCGAATCGACGTGAAATGCTGAAACTCAGCGGCGCCCGCTTGGGAGCGAGTGCGATCGCCGCGACTGCGGTGGCGGTCGCCGGCGCTTCGCGGGTCGCAGCGGGCGATGGGGTCGTCGGGCCGCCGCCGAAGGTCAGCCGCGTCCGCTTGCCCGAGGGCTGGCGGCAATGGCGCAAAATCGACATGCACAATCATGTCATGGATCCCGTGCATCGCCCTGGCGTCAGTTGGGCTCGCGTGGAAAACATGCTGGAGGCTGCCGATCTGCTCGGGATCGAAACCCTCTGCTGTTCGCGACCGATCGTCGGTGGCGCGCTGGCCGACATCGACGGCGTCCGCGACGCGAACGATTCGGTGCTGGCCGCCATGCGGCGTTACCCAGAGCGCATCTCAGGTTTCTGTTTTCTTCAGCCGGGCAACGGCCCAGCCGCGCTGCAAGAACTCGAGCGCTGCTTCGATGCCGGCATGGTGGGAGTAAAACTGTACAACCAGTTCAAATTCTCCGACGCCATTGTTTTTCCCATCGCGGAGAGATGCATCGAGCTCCGCATTCCACTGCTCGGGCATTCGGCGCACTTGACCGATTCCCGGTCGATCGCGGCTCAGCCGAAGACCTCCGATTCGCTCGACTTTTGCCAACTGGCCTGGCGCTATCCCGAACTGATGCTGATCCTCGGCCACGTCAACGGCGGCGGCGATTGGCAGTGGGCGATCAAAGGCCTGCGCGATTGCCCGAGCGTCTACCTGGATATCAGCGGCAGTGTGCTGGAGAACGATACGCTGGAGATGTGCGTGCGCGAGCTCGGGCACGAGCGGATGCTCTTCGCGACCGATCAGACGCTGGAGGGTTGCGTGGGCAAGGTCTTGACCGCGGAACTTACCTCCGAGCAGCGTGAAGACATTTTCTGGCGAAACGCCCACCGCTTGCTCTCTCGGAGAGCCGCATGATCATTGACGTGAATGCCGCTCTGGGGCACTATCCCTTTCGTCGGTTGCATGGCAACACGGCCGATTCGATGCTGCGGCTGATGGATCGCTACGGCATTGACCGAGCGGTCGTCGTGTCGCTGAACTCCGTTTTCTACCGGGACGCTCATCAGGGTAATGCGGAGCTGTTCGAAGAGACACACCGAAATGCCGAGCGCTTTGTGCCCGTCGCCACCGCCAATCCCAAGTACGTCGGTTGGCAACAGGACCTGGACGAGGCAGTCGATCGCTGGGGGATGAAGGCTGTGGCGCTCTTCCCGGAGCACCATGGTTATCAGTTGAGCGACGAATTCGGTCGAGCCGCTTTGACGCGAATTGCCCAACTGGAGCTGCCTGTCGTGCTGACGCAGCGTTTGGAAGACCGTCGCCAGCGCCACCACTGGGACGTGGCTGAAGACCTCACCGCGAAATCGCTCTACGAAGTTGCCGCGGCGCACCCGCAGCTGCGGTTTCTTCTCAGCAACTGGATTGGGCTCGACGGCGCGAAACTGGTCGCGGCCGGCCTCGAGGGAAGGTGCTTGATCGACTTCGCGCGGCTGCACGTCACTTTTCAAAAGGATGTCCCGAAGCTGATCGACGCGTTGGGCATTCAGTCGATCGCGTTCGGATCGCATATGCCCTTTGATTACCTGGGCGGTTCACTGGTAAAGCTGGCCAATTGCGAAGGTTACCCCCGCGAAGACTTCGAAAGGATCGCCTGGAAGAATGCGGCGGACTTTCTGCGGTTAAACTAGTAGCCTCCCTTCCCTTCCCTTTTGCAGGAGCCCGCCATGTCGATCCCGATGAATCGCCGCAGCCTCATCGCCGGCGCCGCCGCTGGAGCCGCAGCGTGTTTGACTGGTGCCAAGTCGTCAGCCGACGAAGGCTCAGCCACGTCGAACGCCGCCTCCAAGACGGCGACCACCGCGAGCAAACCCGCAGCCACCCGCGCGGCGGTCGAATGGCCGGTATGGGATGCCACCGAAGAGAATGCCTTGTTGGAAACACTCAACTCTGGCCGCTGGGGGCGGACCAGTGGCGGCCGCCACCTGAGAGAGTTCGAGGCCGCGTTCGCCGAGGTGATGCAGGCCAAGCACTGTGTGGCCACGGCCTCGGGAACCGCCGCCTTATTGACCGCCTTGGGCGCGCTCGGCATCGGCCCGGGCGACGAAGTCATCATGCCGCCATACACGTTCGTGGCTACTTTCAACGCGATCACCAACAGCTACGCGTTGCCCATCTTCGTCGACAGCGATCCCGAAACGTTTCAAATCGACCATCGCAAGATCGCAGCCGCGGTCCGGCCGGCGACTCGCGTGCTGCTGCCGGTCCACATCGGCGGGTCGGCCGCCGATCTGGACGCGATCTTGGCGATTGCCGACCAGCATCAGGTGCCGGTAATCGAAGACGCTTGCCAGGCACCGCTGGCCCAGTGGCGCGGTCGGCCGCTGGGCACGCGCGGGCTGGCGGGCTGTTTCAGTTTCCAAGCCAGCAAGAACATCACTTCCGGCGAAGGAGGTGCGGTGCTGACCAACGACGAAGCCTTTGCGCACCAGTGCTACAACTTCCACACGCCCGGCGGCGCCAAGCCCGCGGCTAGCTCCGGCCGGGGTGCGAACTATCGCTTGACCGAATTCCAAGGGGCGCTGCTGCTGGCGCAGCTGACGCGTTTAGAGGCCCAGTCGCGGACGCGCGATGCCAACGCGGCCTATCTGACAGAGCTGCTGGGCGCCATACCCGGCATCCAGCCAGCTCGCTTGACACCGGGCTGCACGCGCAGCGCTTGGCATCTCTACATGTTTCGCTACGACAAATCGCATTTCGCCCAGTGGCCGCGAGCCCAGTTCTTGCAGGAGCTGGCCAAGGCCAACATCCCGGCCAGTGCGGGCTACTCCAGCCTGAATCGATCCAAGCATGTGGAGGCACTAGCCAGCAACCCGTATTACCAGCGCATCTACGGGGCCAAGACCATGTCGCAGTGGCTCGAGGCCAACCAATGCCCGGTCAACGATCAATTGTGCGAAGAGGCAGTTTGGTTTTCGCAAACCAAACTGCTGGGCACTCGCAGCGATATGGAACGCATCGCCGAGACGATCGCTGCGCTTCAAAAGCGGGCCGCCTGAAGCGTCTGGATTATTTCTTGCGGACCAGTTTCATCGTCCCGCAGTGGTCGGGCGACGGTTTGCCGTTTTCCCAGGCCTCGCCTTCGATCTGGATGTGATCGTCATCCAGGAAGGTGAGGGTGGCCGCGTGCATGTGGGTATCCTTGGCCGGATCGAGATTCGTTCCGCCGGCGAATTTCCAGCGGATCTGGTTCGGCGGCGACGCCGGATCGGCTTTCATCCGCGGCTGGTTACCCAGCATGCAGTAATGGGTCATCAGGACGTCGCCTTTGTCCAGGTGATAAACCGAGAGCATTTCCATGGCATCGCCTGGAAAAATCTTTTCTTCGACCGCGGAACCGCCGGCCGTGACGCGAATGACCGAGACGACTTTGTCCGTCGGCTTGCCTTCCTTGTCGGCTTCGACCCAGGTGCCTGACAGTTTTTTCAGTTTCTCGAACGTCGGATTGGTCGCTTGAGCCGCTTTGGATGCGTCCTCGCCGCGACTTGTCGTCGCGAACATCGCCAACACGAGGCCCAAGGTCAGGATGCGTAGCGCCATGTCAAAACTCCTGCGAAAAGAAGAGGGAAAATCGGACCGCGTGCCGACGTCCCGAACAACTCCGGCCGCCAGGCACGCGCATTTCACCCAGTAGTCGCACGAGAACCCGGTCGATCGACAGGCATGAATAATTTTTCTTTTCTCGGAAAACCTCTGATCTCCTGGCCGGGCGATCGATTCCGGCTTTTTTTGTAAGTCTTCTCGCTTTAGCGTTACCAATATGTGTGACGCCGTCCCGGTCCGGCAGCGGTG
>JBQCJB010001016.1:0-10938 GCA_051953155.1 Aureliella sp.
ACGAAGGCCTGAGGCTGCCCGGCCATCTCGCCGCAAAGCGTCACCGGGCGGTGCCCTTTGTTGCAGATCGACACGACCGATTCCAGGACGCGGAGCACGCACGGCGAGAGAGGCTGGCACAAATGGCTGACCTTCGGATTGTCCCGATCGGCGGCCATCAGGTACTGCACCAGATCGTTGGAGCCGATCGAGACGAAGTCGACCGCGCCGAGCAATTGGTCGATCATGATCGCCGCTGCAGGGACTTCCAACATCATGCCGAAGGCAACCTTTCCCTGCGGTTTGCGTTCGCGGCGCAGTTGGTCCTGCGCCCGGCGGACAAAGGCTCGCAACCGTCGCAGTTCCTCGAGATTGGTCACCATCGGAAACAGCAGGTTCACGGCTCCCGAGGTTTTTACAGCGGCCGCCGCGCGGAGGATGGCACGGATCTGCGCCATGAAGAATTGCGGATGCTCGAACGACAGACGGATGCTGCGCCAGCCCATAAACGGGTTGGCTTCGTGATGGCTGCGGCCGAGGAAGGGCACCGTTTTGTCGCCGCCGATATCCAGCGTGCGGATCGTCAGCGTGCGGTTCGGACTGGCGGCGATCACGGCTTTGTAGATCGCGACCTGTTCCTCCTCGTCGGGCACGTCAGGGTGCGTGAGAAACAGGTACTCGGTTCGGTACAGCCCAACGCCGGAGGCGCCCATGGCGGCGGCGGCCTGGGCATCGCTGACATTGTTGATGTTGCCCAGCAGTTCCAGGGCGACGCCGTCGGCGGTGAGGGCGGGCTGGTCGCGATTGTGGGCCAGTTGGTCGCGCAGATCGAAGAATTCCCGTTCGAGTTTGCGGTAGGCCGACAGCGTTTCGGGTTCGGGATTGATGATCACGTGGCCGTCGCGTCCGTCGACGATGACCGTATCTCCGGTTTTGGTCTGCCGCAGGATGCCGGCTACCCCACTGACCGCCGGGATGCCGCGACTGCGGGCTATGATGGCCGCGTGGCTAGTCTGGCTGCCCCCTTCGGTGACGATGCCATGCACCGGTTTGTTGCCCAGCATCACGACCTGGCTGGGCAGCAGTTCATCGGCCACGACGATGATCGGCCCGTGCAGCGAGGGGGAGTCCTCGCGGAGGGCGTCGCTGAGGTAGCCTGTCAAACGCATGACAACGTCGCGGATATCGTCCAAGCGCTCCCGGAGGTACTCGTCGGTCGTGTTCGAGAGCAGTTGGCGATAGTACTCGACCAGCCGGGCCAAAGCGGCTTGGGCCGAGAGGCTATCGCGGGTCATCCATTCGTGGACTTTGCCGACCAGGGCGTCATCATTGAGGATCGACTCGTGGACGGCGAAGACGGAGGCCGCTTCTTTGCCGACCTGGCGCTCGAGTTTCACGTACAGAGCGCGGACATCCGCGATCGTTTTTTTGCGAGCCGTCTCGAACCGGGCCAGCTCGCCAGCGACTTCCTCGGGCCTCAGCGTGACGCGGTCCGGAGCTACGAAAACCTCGTTAATACAGTACGCCGTACCAATCGTAACTCCAGGTGAAACAGCTATTCCCTTGCGCATGGCAGGCAATCTAGCACATTGCCCGATCGGAGGCAATTTGCCCGCCGCTCGAAGCACAAGCAGCGTCCGCGGGCCGGTCTGAATTCGATCCCGGGACATTAGCTCTCGTTGACTACTGTGGCTCGTTTGCTAGATTTGCAGCCTGCGAATCCTCGGGGTAGGCCGCGTGCCCCCTTCCCAACCACCCCCTTCACCCGAGCCGCGCTTCCCACAAGCTCGGCTCATCGCCGGAGTAGAAAATGGCTTACGACGTGACGTTGATTACCGGAGATGGCACCGGTCCCGAACTGGCTGAAGCAGCTCGCAAATGCGTCGACGCCACGGGGGTGAAGATCAACTGGGACGTCCAAGAGGCCGGCATCGACGTCATGGAGCGCACCGGCACGCCGATTCCTGACAGCACGATTGCGTCGATCCGTCGCACGCGCTGTGCGTTGAAGGCCCCGATCACGACGCCGGTCGGCACCGGCTTTCGCAGCATCAACGTCTACCTGCGCCAGGAACTGGGCCTGTTCGCCTGCATCCGCCCCTGCAAGACCTATCCCGGCGTGCGAACCTACTTCAGCGGCAGCAACGTCGACATCGTTATCGTCCGCGAAAACACCGAAGACCTCTACGCGGGGGTCGAATTCGAGGCTGGCAAACCGGAAACGCAGCAACTGATCGATTTCATCAATAGCCTGCCTTCGGACCGCAAGATCAAGACGAAGGCCGAAGAGACTGGCGTCTCGATCAAGCCGATCAGCGTCAGCGGTTCCCGCAACATCGTCAAAGTCGCTTTCGATTACGCTCGCGATAATGGCCGCAAGAAAGTCACGGCCGTGCACAAAGCGAACATCATGAAATACAGCGACGGGCTGTATCTGAAGACGGCAATGGAAGTCGCCAAGGAATACCCCGACATCGCCTTCGAAGAGCGCATCGTCGACAACATGTGCATGCAGTTGACGCAAAAGCCCGAACTGTATGACGTGCTGGTCCTGCCGAACCTTTACGGCGATATCGTTAGCGACCTGGGGGCGGGCATCGTCGGTGGCTTGGGCGTTGCTCCCGGAGCCAACATTGGTCCCAACGGTGCCGTCTTCGAAGCCACCCACGGCAGCGCTCCGAAGTACAAAGGGCTGAACAAGGTCAATCCGACCGCGTTGATCCTGTCGGGCATGTTGATGCTCAAGCACCTGGGCGAGACCGACGCGGCGGCACGCTTGGAAAAGGCAGTGGCCGACGTGATCGCCGAAGGCAAATCGGTGACCTACGACCTGAAGGAAAATCGCGACGATCCGACCGCCGTCGGCACTCGCGAAATGGCCGAGGCGATCTGCCAGAAGCTCCGCGGTTAAGGCGGCTGTGTGGCCCAGCTGCGTCCATGGTTGATGGCGCCCGACGCCTCTTGGGGCGCGCGGGCGACTCGGTGGCTGCTCCGCTTGCTCAGCCTTCCGTACGCTGCAGCTACTGCTCTCCGCAATTGGGCCTATGACCGCGATCTGCTGACGGTCCACCGCTTGGATATTCCGGTCGTGTGCATCGGCAACCTGACCGTCGGCGGTACCGGCAAGACGCCAATGGTGGCGTGGCTGGCCAGGTGGCTGAGGGAGCGCGGTCTGCGGGTGGCGATCGTCAGCCGCGGCTATGGCCAGTTGGACAGTGGTCAAAACGACGAAGCTCTCGAGCTGGAACTGCGGCTGCCCGACGTGCCGCACCTGCAAAACCCCGATCGAGCGGCAGCGGGTCTGCTGGCGCAGGACGAGCTGGAGATGGAGGTCCTGGTGCTGGACGACGGCTTCCAGCATCGCCGTCTGGCCCGCGATCTGGACATCGTGCTCATCGATGCCACCGATCCGCCTGCAGCCCAGTGGTTGCTGCCGGGCGGTTTGATGCGCGAATCGTGGCGCGGGTTGCGGCGGGCCGGCGTGGTCGTGCTCAGCCGCGCACGCCAAGCCGCGCCGGCAGATCTGGCGCGGCTCGAGCGCCGGGTGGCCCGCTATGCACCGCGGGCGCTGTGTGTCCGTTCGTGGCACGAGCCGCGCTCGCTGCGCGGAGCTTCGACGACCTTCACCTCGCTAGAACAGCTTCGCGGCAAATGCGTACTGGCGTTCTGCGGCATTGGTGCTCCGCGGCCTTTCTTCCGCATGCTCGAGGCAAACGGCGTCGAGCTTGCCGGCGAGCGAACCTGGCCCGATCATCACGCTTATGCGGCCGAGGATGTCGCCGATCTGAACGCCTGGGCCGCCGAGCATCCCGAGGCATCGGCCGTGTTGTGTACGATGAAGGACTGGGTCAAACTGCGGATGCCGCGGCTGGGCCCGCTGCCGCTGCTGGCCCTGGAGATCGAAGTGGAGTTCGAGGCAGGTTGCCTCGAAGCGCTCGAGCAGCGCGTCTTCGCCGCGCTGGCTCGCCCCAGCGCAAAAGCGGGCTCTTCGTCGGACGGCTAGCCCGCGCGCGAACGCCTGCGGCCTGCCGCTGGATAATTGACACAGTTTTCGTCGGCAAATTAGAATCGTCAGCCGACCCCAACCACTACCAATCCAACCCCGCGCGGCCCCGCTTTTTGTAAGCGGCCGGCCCGCGCGCCGAAAGGCACGTTTGATGAGCGATCACGCAGAAGGCCAAGTTCATACCGTCATGATCGAGCAGCGGCTGTTTCCTCCGCCGGAGGAATTTGCCGCCCAGGCGCATGTGAAAAGCTTGGCCGAGTACGAAGAGCTCTACCGCCGTTCGATCGCCGATATCGAAGGCTTCTGGGCGGCGGAAGCCCGCGAGCACCTGCACTGGTTCGAGCCCTTCACCAAGACGCTGCAGTGGGATGAGCCCAATGCCAAATGGTTTTCCGATGGCCAAACCAACGCCAGCGCCAACTGCCTGGACGTCCACCTGCAAAACGGACGCGGCGACCGGCGGGCGATCATCTGGGAAGGCGAGCCCGGCGACACTCGCGAACTGACTTATGCCCAATTGCACCGCGAAGTATGCCGCGCGGCCAACATGCTCAAATCACTCGGCGTCCAGGCCGGCGACGTGGTCAGCATCTACATGCCCATGACGCCCGAGCTGGCCATCGCGATGCTGGCCTGTGCCCGCATCGGCGCCGTGCATTCGGTGATCTTCGCCGGCTTTTCAGCAGAGGCCGTCGCCGACCGCAACAATGACGCGGGAGCCAAAATCCAAATTACCAGCGACGGCCTGTATCGTCGCGGAAAGGTTTTGCCGCTGAAAGAGACCGTCGACGAAGCTCTCTCCAAGAGCCCTACCGTCGAGAAGTGCATCGTGCTCAAGCGAGTCGGCGATAGCGTGCCCATGCAGGCCGGTCGCGACTTCTGGTGGCACGAATTGATGGAGCAAGCCTCCGACGATTGCCCGGCAGAACCGCTGGAGGCCGAAGCGCCACTGTTCATCCTCTATACCAGCGGTTCGACGGGTAAGCCCAAAGGGATTCGCCACACGACGGCCGGTTACAACCTGTACGTCAAACGCACTTTCCAGTGGGTCTTCGATCATCGCGACGACGACATCTACTGGTGCACGGCCGACTGCGGCTGGATCACCGGGCACAGCTATGTCGTCTACGGTCCTCTGTCGGCCGGGGCCACGGTCCTGATGTACGAAGGAGCTCCGAACTGGCCTGAAGAAGATCGCTTCTGGGAGCTGATCGAAAAGTATGGCGTGACGATCCTGTACACCGCGCCGACCGCGATTCGCGCCTTTATCAAGTGGGGCGATCATCACGTCGACAAGCACGACCTGTCCAGCCTGCGGTTGCTCGGCAGCGTCGGCGAAGGCATCAATCCCGAAGCCTGGATGTGGTACCACCGCAAAATCGGCGGCGGTCGTTGCCCGATCGTCGATACCTGGTGGCAAACCGAAACGGGCGGCATCATGATGTCGCCACTGCCTGGCGCGATCGCCACCAAACCCGGCAGCTGTACCAAGCCGCTGCCTGGCGTGCGTCCGCGCATCGTCGATGACAAGGGGCATGACGTTCCGCCCGGACGCGGTGGCATGCTGTGCATCGATCACCCTTGGCCCGGTATGCTCCGCGGTATCTGGGGCGACGAGGCTCGATACAAGGAGCAGTACTGGACCAAGGTGCCCGGCATGTACCTGACCGGAGATAACGCGCGCTGCGACAGCGAAGGTTACTACTGGATCATGGGCCGCATCGATGATGTGATCAACGTGGCCGGGCATCGCTTGAGCACGATCGAAGTCGAAAGCGCGCTGGTCTCGCATCCGGCGGTCGCCGAAGCGGCCGTCGTTGGCAAACCCGACGAAATTCGCGGCCAAGCGATCTCCGCCTTCGTCACGCTACGCAGCGGTGAACCGGACGAGGAGATGCGCAAAGCCTTGCGGATGCACGTCCGCAAAGAAATCGGGGCGCTGGCTCAACCCGACGACGTGCACTTTACCGCTGCCCTGCCCAAGACGCGCAGCGGCAAGATCATGCGCCGCTTGCTCCGCGACATTGCCTCGGGTAAGGAGCAAGTCGGGGACACATCGACGCTCGAAGACTATTCCGTACTCGCCAAACTCCGCGGCGACGAAGAGTCATAGTGCAACCATCGCCAAGCGGACTCGACAGGCCGGCCGCAGAACCAGACGGGGCAGCCAGCGGCGGCCTGCGGGCGCGTTGGCGTTCCGCTCGCGGAAGACGTTCGGCTCGCTGGCGACAACAAGTGCGGTTTCGCTTGTCGCGCGAAGGTTTCCACTTCGTGCTGATCCTGCTGTTCATCCTGGTGGGCGCCGTACTCCGCGACATCAGTCTGCTGATCGTGCTGGCCGGCCTGATGTTCGCGCTGCTGCTGATCCAGTGGCGCATCGGCCGGCATTCGATTGCGGGATTGGAACTGCGTCGCGAGGTTCCAGCTACGACCGTCTGCGGCCTGCCGGTCGACATCCGCATCACCGTTTTCAATCGCCGTCGATGGCTCGGATCGTGGCTGCTGACGGTTGAGGACCAGATCGAACAGCTCGCCCCGGCGCAGAGGCTCAGCCCGCAGCGAGCGTTGACGGTGATCGACGATGTGGCTCCGGGGCACTACCGCCAAGGCACCTATCAAATCGTCTTTCATCAGCGCGGCCACTATCGCATCGGGCCAACCTGGCTGTCGACGCGCTATCCTTTGAATCTCGGCCGCAGCAGCCGCCAGTTCGTCAACCGCAACTCCATCATTGTCCATCCGCGGCCTGGCGTCCTGACCAATCGTTGCCATGAGCTGTTTCGCGTCGAGCGGCAGGGACTCTCGCGGGCGATCGCGCGGGCGGGCGTTAACGAAGGAGAATTCTTTGGCTTGCGACAATGGCACAACGGAGACTCGCAGCGCTGGATCCATTGGCGGACGACCGCCCGCCTGGGAGAGTTGAGCGTTCGCCAATTCGAACAGCAGCAGCGGATGCAGGCGGTCATCGTCCTCGATTTGCACTCGCGCCCCGAGGAGCAGTGGGCGAGCGGCGAACCGATGGCGGTCGAGAAAGCCATCAGCTTTATGGCGACGCTGGCGGTAGAATTAGTCGGACGAGGCCGGCATCGGCTGAGCGTGGCCATCGCGGGCCGCGAGGTTGTCGCTTTGCCGAACGTGCAAAGCCGAATTTTGGTCAACGATTTGCTCGATCACCTGGCCAGTGCCGCTAGCACGTCGGAGGATGTCTTGCCGATCGCGCTGGAACGCATCCAAGCCAGTCTGGTCCGCAGCCCACAGTTGATCGTCGTCAGCACGCGGAGCAATGCCCTGGCGCAGGTGACGCGCAATATGCCCGACACGCTAGGCAAACGCATGTTAGAACGCATCGGTTTGCGGTGGCTGAATGTCGCCGCCGACGATTTGGAGCCTTACTTTCAATGGTCCGACAGCAGATCGTCTGGGTCCGTCGACTCGTAACCGTACATTTGGTGCTGCTGGCCTTTTTGACCGCCACGCTGGTCGCCACGGGCAGCAACAGTGCCTTCTTGCCACTGCTGGTGCTGGTCGTCGGCACCTCCAGCCTGATTTTCGTTGACTTGCTCGAGTGGTTTTCGTTGCATCATGTGCTTGCCTATGTGGGCATGATCGCCGGGACACTTCTGGCGCTGAGCGATTACTTTTGGAACGCCGGCAGCGACACCAGCCGGCAGTTGTATTCGATTGCCAGCCTGCTGATCTATCCAGAGATCGTGATCATGCTGCAGCGCAAGAACATGCGACTGTTTGAGCAGATGGCGATCTTCCTGCTGCTAGAAATCATCGTAGCCGCTCTAGTCAACGACAACGTCCTGTTCGGCATGCTACTGATCCCGATCGTGCTGCTGTGGGTGTCGGCGCTGTTGCTGCTGACGCGGTACTCCGCGTTGATCCAGCTCGCGCCGGATCTCGATCGGCCCACACCGCGTTTGGTTGAACTGTTGATCGAAGCCTGGCGCAATGCCCAGCGGCATCGCCAGTTGCCCACTGAAAAGATGCTCGAGGTGGTCCAGCCGGAGCATGCTTCACACGGTCGGATTCACCGCCTGACGCTGGTGGGACAAGCCGCCCCGATTGGCATTGTTAGCCTGATTTTCGCGGGCCTCTACTTTTATTTGCTACCCAGGGCGGCCAGCGAAGTGCCCGCCTTCAATACCTCGCCGCGCACGGGACTGTCCGAGACGATCACACTCGGTTCGATGGGCCGATTGCTGCAGGATTCGTCGGTCGTCCTGCGATTGACGCTCCGCGATCCGCAGACTGGCCAAACGTACCGCTTGGACGAACCGCCCTACATTCGCGGCACCGTCGTCAGTCGTTACTACCGGCAGACGAACACGGCCAGTTTCGAAGGTCGCGACCAGTTGATGATGACGCCGTCGGATCGCTTCGAGGCCCTCAGCGCGCTGAACGTATCTCCCGAGGCGGTCGACGGCGATCTGGTCGAGGCCCGCTTTGACATTATGTTGTCCGATGGTGCGGTGCTGCCTAGCCTGGCTCCCATGCTGGGCCACGATCGCGGCCGCAACTACATCCAGGTCCTGCCGTTCGAGTGGCGGTTGATCAATGGCCGCTCCGACTTCTTTCCCGGGTCTCGGACACAGGTGTATACCCTGCTGACGTCCGCCTTTCGGAATGGGTATGAATTGCCGGTGCTGCCCGATTCTCGGCGAGCGTTCGGCAGGCCTCGCTTCGATACGGCCGAAGGGCTGCTGCAATCGCTCTCGGTGCTTAGCCCAAAGGAAGGTCAGTACGATGACCGCTGGATCGATGAACTCCTGAAGCGAATTCACGAGCGACACCCTGCCGCCACCTCGGGCGTCGCCTTGGCGCGGGCTGCCGAGATGTATTTAGCGGCTTCGGGCGAATTCAGTTACAGCTTGGCTCCGCGCGTGGCCCGCGACAGCGATATGGATCCGATCGAGGACTTCGTCGTCAACCAAAAGCGCGGACACTGTCAATACTTCGCCGCCGCGCTGACGATGATTCTTCGCCATCAACACATCCCGTCGCGCATTGTCCTCGGCTACCATCCGCTCGAATACAACGAACTGGGCGATTATTTCACCGTTCGCAGGCGGGATGCCCATGCGTGGGTCGAGGCGTATTTCACCGCGGACCAGTTGAAAGAGGCTGGTTTGTATTCGAATTCGATGGGTACGACCGGCGGCTGGCTACGGCTCGATCCCACACCGGCCGGGCCTGGTTCCAACGCGGGCAGCGAATTACGTCCGCAGGCCGACCAGGGCATCGACTTTGCCAATCGCGTCTGGAGCGAATGGGTGCTTAATTCGCGGCAACGCGCCGAGGAGAATTCGCTCTACGGACCGCTCAAGGAATCGACGCGGCAGACTTACCAGAGTCTGGTGGCGACGGCTCGTGAAGTGATCAAGCGGGCTCGCGATAGCCAGTTGGTCGGCGGGGCAATCCGGCGCGACAACTGGTTCGCCTGGCCAGTGGCCATACTGATCATGCTGGGCGGGGCCTTGCTGGTGCTGATCTGGAAATTGATCGGCTGGCTGCCGCGCTGGGCACCGCAACTGGCCAAGAAACTCGGACTGGCACATGGGGCGGACGATGTGCGTCAACATTTCTACAGGCACTGCCTGCGGTTGCTGCATCGAGCCGGCTTCGTTCGACCGACCAGTCAGACGCCTGAAGAGTACACGCAAGCGGCTGGTGAAAAGCTGCAAGACCGCTGGGGCCAGGCGCCGAGCGAATTGGCCATCCTGACCGACGCGTATTACCGCATGCGTTTTGGCGGCAAGAAGACGCTGCCTCCCAACCAGGGACGACGCGTCAACGCCGCACTGGAAGAACTCGAACGCAAGCTGAAGACGCGCTAAGCCATTGTGCGCTGCGCCTTTTCAACGCAGGGATGAATTTGGTGGCTGTTTCGCCAATGGCGCTACTTCAGTTGCCGTTGGCCAGCGTCTGCTCGAGGACTTCGATGACCAGCTCGCGCGGAACTTTGTCGACCAGTTCCACATGTCCTAGCCGGTCGGGCAGAACGAACCGCAGGCTGCCGTGCTGCACCTTTTTGTCGTACTGCATCAGTTCCCAGAGCCGCTCCGGATCGCTCCCTTTGAATCGCACGGGCAACTGCAGATTTTCCAGCAGTTTGCGCTGCCGCGCGACGAGTTCGGCGTCGATCCGTCCCAAGCGCTGGGCAGTTTGCGCGGCCAGGTGCATACCGATCGACACGGCCTCTCCGTGCAGATACGTCCCGTAGCCGCTGTCCGATTCCAGCGCGTGAGCGAACGTATGCCCGTAATTGAGAATCGCCCGCAGGCCCGTCACTTCCCGTTCGTCTTGTGAGACGACTTCCGCCTTGGCCTGGCAGGACTGGGCAACGATGTGCGTGATCGCCCCTGGGTCGAGACGCAAAATGTTCTGAACGTTGTTTTCGAGATACTCGAACAGTTCCGGCGAAAGGATGACGCCGTACTTGACGACTTCGGCCAGCCCCGAAACGAATTCGCGTTTGGGCAGTGAGCCGAGCGTTTCGGTATCGATCACGACCAGAGAAGGTTGCCAGAACGCGCCGACCATGTTCTTGGCCTTCGGCAGATTGATGCCGGTCTTTCCGCCGACGCTCGAATCGACCTGGCTGAGCAGCGTCGTCGGGATTTGCACCAGCGGCAGACCGCGGGCAAAACTGGCAGCGACGAAACCAGCCAAGTCGCCGATGACGCCTCCGCCCAGGGCCAGCACGGCGGAGCCCCGATCCGCTCTTTCGGATAACAGCGCCTGCCAGAGCCGCTCGGCCTCGGCGATCGACTTGCTTGCTTCGCCTGAAGGTACCGTCAGCAGCGAAGTTCGATAGCCGGCCGAGGCGAGGCTGTCGATCAGCGGTTGGCCGAGCGACTGGGCGATCCGCTCGTCGGCGATGACGACCGTGTGTTCGCAGCGCCCGAGCACGTTGGGCAGCCACTCGGGCACGGCGGACAGCAGTC
>JBQCJB010001017.1:0-9692 GCA_051953155.1 Aureliella sp.
GCTTGGGTTCGGGGCGGAGATAAAAGGACTCGGAAGCACCGTCGAGTTGACCGGCGGCAGCGGGGGCAGATGCGACGGGGCTACTGGCGGTGGGGGGCGGTTCGACGGCGGCGCCGCCGGTGGGCGGAGACGGCTGGTCGCCTTTTTTAAGGAGTGCCAGGTCTTGCGCCGGCTTGAGTCCCGGCACCAGATACGGCAAGCCGAAGGCCACGGTGGCGATTCCGGCGGCCAAGGCCACCATGGCTGTCCAACGCATCGAACGCCGCGTCTGGTACCGCGAGCGATCGACCTGAGCGCTCGGCCGCGTCAAGGCGCTGGTTAAGTCTTCGCTCGTCGACAGGCTGGTCCGTTCCGATCCGCTGCCATCGAGCGACGCGCCCGAATCGTGGTCGTCTGTGCGGTTCAGCGGCAGGGCATCGAATGCGAGGTCTTGGCCATTCCAAGCCGGCAATGTCGCGACCAGGCCGCGCAGGCGTTTCAGATCCTCGAGCAGTTCGCGAGCCACGGGATCGACTGCCAATCGCTGCTCGACAAGCGCGCGTTCATCCGCCGACAATTCCTCGTCGAGATAAGCGGACAACAGGTGCTCTTCAAACTCGGGTTGCATTGCTTGCGTTAACTTTCCCTTGGTTTCCACGGCAGGTCGCAGGTGCGCTTGGTCACCAACCAGCTCAGTCGAGGCAACCGACAAACTGATCGAGCTGGCCAACGCGTTTCTCAAGTATAGACTTCAGTTCCATCCGGGCTCGGTGCAAGCGACTCCGCACCGTGCCGATCGGTATCTCGAGCGCTTCGGCGATTTGCTCATAATCCAAGCCATCAAAGTCGCGTAGCAGCAGAACCGTCCGGCGTTCGACATCCAACATGGCGATGGCTGCATGGACGCATTGCCGCAGTTCGTCTTTCTCGATCTGCTGCTCGGCGGTCCCGTTGACGCCATTGGACAGCACGACCGCTTCGAACCCCTCGCGGGCCGACTGGTTTTCGATCCGCTTGCGCCGTCGCTCGTTAGCTAACAAATTCATCGCAACACGGCAGAGCCAGGTGTAAAAACTGCTCCGGCCTTCGAACAAATGCAGCTTTTGGTACGCCCTGGTAAAGGTTTCCTGGGCAAGATCTTCTGCCAATTCGTGCGACCCGCAAGCATGTACGAGCAACCCCAGCAGCCGGCGTTGGTAACGCTCGACCAACTGGCCATACGCAGGCTGGTCTCCGTTCAAGACCCGAGCTATGTCGTTTTGATCGTCAATAAGCATGAGGCTGGAACGAAGCAGCAGGGTTCTAAAAAAGAAAAGACGACTCGTCTGGCCGGCCAGTTCCCGAAAGGAAGAGCTTGCGAAAAACGATTTGTGTAAGGGGGCTCCTTCGAGGCCGGTTTCCGTTGCCAAGTCGCGAAGCGTTCAGTATAGCCGCCGGCCGAGCCGCGAAACACACCGTTGCCGCCGTCGGGGCTTTGTTGCAACCACCACGGCCATCGGCGATAATTGTCGACTCCCCACCTGCGAGCCCCTACGAACTTCTCGCCCCGCGAGTTTCCAGCCGTCTCCATTTCCGTGTTGGCAGTCACTCTCTTTGAGGCCGTCTCATGATGCCTGTTCATTCCGCCCGTGCGGTTGGCCCCTTGTTTGCGCTGGCAACGTTGGCGGCAGCGGTGCTGGTTTTGCCGAGCGAAGCGGCGCGCTCCGCCGATAGCGTGCGTCTGAGCACTTTTGCGGTCGATGCCTCACCACCCATCGGCAGCCCCTTGGCCTACGATCCCACCCGCGAAGTCACGCTGCCGCTCAGCTGCCGCGGCGTGGTGCTCAGCGGTGCGGGCCAACCGATTGTGCTGTGCGCTGTCGACTGGATCGGTATCGGCAACGAAGGCAACGAAGTCTTCCGCGAACGATTGGCCCAGGCGGCGGGAACGACGCCCGACCGCGTGGTCGTCCACACGCTGCATCAACATGACGCGCCCCGCTGCGATCTGGGCTCGGCCCGACTGCTCGCCGAAGCCGGACATGTCAAGGAACACTACGACGTGCCTTTTATCGAACGCGTGATCGGTCAGGCGGCCGCCGCTGTAAAAGCATCCCTTTCCTCGGCGGTGGCGATCGATGCGGTCGCCTTCGGTTCGGCGGAAGTCAAGGACGTGGTCTCCAACCGCCGCATGCTCGACGCCCAGGGCAAGGTCGTGACGACTCGCTATACGGCCTGCAAAGACGAAGCCATTCGCGGGCTGCCGGTCGGTGTGGTCGATCCACGGCTGCGGATGATCACCTTCTATCAAGGCCAGCAGCCGGTAGCCTGCTTGAGCTTTTTAGCGACTCATCCTCAGAGCTATTATCGCACGGGCGGCGCGAACCCTGATTTTCCAGGGATGGCTCGCGATGCCCACCAAGCGCATAGCGGTATCTTTCAAGTCCACTTCAATGGCGCCGGCGGCAACATCGGTGCAGGTAAATACAACGACGGCAGCCACGCCATGCGGCAAGTGCTGGCCGACCGCGTCGAGGAGGGAATGCGACGGGCCGCCGAAAATCAAAAGAAGCGGCCGCTCAAGCCCACCGATGTCGCCTGGACGACTGTACTAGTGCAGTTGCCGCTGGGCGAACACATGCGCGAGGCGGAACTGGTGTCCCAGGTCAAGGATCCAGCCACCGCCGAAGCGCAGCGGGTGCACGCCGCCGACAAGCTCTCGTTCCTCCGCCGCGTTCAATCCGGCAAACCGATTCAGATCAGTTGCCTGGACCTGGGAAATAACTCGTTGCTGTTCATGCCCGGTGAACTGTTTGTCGAGTACCAGCTAGCCGCCACACAGATGCGGCCCGACCGGCACGTTCTGATGGCTGCCTACGGAGACTATGGCCCCTTTTATATCGGCACGCGCGTCGCCTACCCGCAGGGAGGCTATGAGACCAGCCCCGGCGCCTCGAACGTGGCCCCCGAAGTCGAAGAGGTCCTGATCGATGCCATGGCCAAGTTGCTGCGCGCGACCGGTCCGCGCGTGCACGCCAGCGACTTTACCGATACGATGGGCCCGGGACTGCCTGCAGCCAAACTTCGAAGCAATTGAGACATCGATGAGCCAGCGGAAACTCGGATGGGGCGGTCTGTTCGTTTGCGGTTTGGTGAGCCTGATCTCAAACGGCCTGTCAGCAGCGGATGGTCCGGCAGGCGGACAGGCAAACGACGCGCAGCGGCTTGCGTTTTTCGAAAAGCGGATTCGTCCATTGCTGATCGAAAAATGTTACGAGTGCCATGCTGCCTCCACCGAAGCCAGCGGCGGCCTGCTGCTCGACACTCGCGCCGGTTGGCAGCGCGGTGGAGATTCCGGTCCAGCCATCGTGCCAGGTAACCCCGAAGCCAGCCGGCTGATGAAGGCGATCGGGTACAGCGACTCCGAGATGCAGATGCCACCGGATGGCCCGCTGGATGCCGCCGATGTGGCCGCGATCGGCCGCTGGATCGCCGACGGGGCATTCGATCCGCGCGCAGGGGGCTCGACCGTAGCGGCAAAGTCGAGCGGCCTGCCGCTGGAACGAGCCCGCGAACATTGGGCGTACCGGCCCATCGAAGCGCAGACTGTGCCTGCAATTCAACAAGACGGCGATCGTCGCAATGTGATCGACGCCTTTATCCATCAGCGGTTGGTCGAAGCCGACATCCCCTTGGCCGCACCGGCCAACCGCAGAGAGCTGCTCCGCCGCTTGAGCTTCGACCTTCACGGTTTGCCGCCGAGCGCCGAGAGTTTGCAAAGCTTCGAAGAGGATTCGGCCCCCGACGCGATCGAACGGCGGATCGACCGGATGCTCGCCTCACCAAAGTTCGGTGAGCGGATGGCCCGGCACTGGATGGACGTCGCTCGGTACGCCGAATCGCTGACGCTGCGCGGTTTCATTCTGCCCCAGGCCTGGCGCTACCGCGATTACTTGATCGCATCGTTTGCGCAGGATCGCCCCTTCGACGCCATGGTCCGCGAACAAATCGCTGGCGATCTGCTCAGCGACGACGACTGGCAGCAGCGTCAACAACAATTGATCGCCACGACCTTTCTCGCACTGGGCAACACGAATCTCGAAGAGCAAGACAAGACGCAGCTGGAGATGGACTATATCGACGAGCAGTTGGAGGTGATCGGCCGCGTCTTTATGGGCCAGACGATCGGCTGCGCTCGCTGCCACGACCACAAATTCGATCCGATTCCGACCAGCGACTACTACGCGCTGGCCGGCATCTTCCGCGCCTCGCGGGCCATGGACCACGAGAATGTTTCCAAGTGGATCGAACGGCCGTTGCCGGTCGAGCCCGAGCAAGAACGGCGACTGACGCGGCTCGAGGCCGTGCTCGAGGAAACGATAGCGGAGGAGAAGCGAGTCGAAAAACAGCTCGGCAAACAGACCGCGCCCAAGAGCGATGTGGTAATCGATCCAGCAAAGTTGCCGGGCATTGTGGTCGACGATTCGGCTTCGATGAAAGTCGGCTCTTGGAAAGAATCGACCTCCGTCCGCCCGTACGTCGGGGCAGGGTATGTTACCGACAACAACGACCGCGGGCAGATCAAGACGATGACCTTCCAACCCGACCGGGTTCCCGAAGGTGTGATGCAAGTCCGCCTCGCCTATACGCCGGGAAGAAATCGTTCCAGCCGCGTGCTGGTACGCGTGTTCAGCGCTGATGGCGAAACGTCACTAACCGTCGACCAACAGGCACCGCCGCCGATCGATCAGGTCTGGTTCCCCCTTGGCGAGTTTCGCTTTGAAAAAGACGGACAGGCGTTCGTGCTTGTCTCCAACGAAGGTTCCAATGGGCACGTCATCGCCGACGCGGTTCAGTTTCTTCCCGTCGGCCCGGGGAGCCCGACCGCTCCAGCGCCTGTCGCAAAGTCGGACTCGCCGACGGAGTCTGCCGCCACTAAGAAGGAAAAGAGGTTGGCGGTCGAGCTGAAGGAACTGAAGGCCCGTCGCCAAGAGTTGGAGTCGCAGCTGGCGGCCCGCCCACGGTCGCTGACGATCGTCGAAAGTCTGCCGGCTCACGACATCCCGATTCATATTCGAGGCAGCGTCCACAACCTGGGGGCAACGGTGCCGCGTGGTTTCTTGCGGTGTGCGGATTTCGAAACTCGGCCGCCCTTTTCCGATCAAACCAGCGGTCGCCGGGAATTCGCGTCTTGGCTGTCCGATCCGCGTCATCCGCTGACGGCCCGCGTATTTGTCAATCGTCTCTGGTTGTGGAGTTTTGGCGGCGGATTGGTGCGGACGGTCGACAATTTCGGCACCACGGGCGAAGCTCCCCTGCAGCCTGAATTGCTCGATTTCTTGGCGAAGGATTTCATGGATCACGACTGGTCGCCGCAGATGGCGCTCAGGCGGATGCTGCTTTCAGCCAGTTATCAACGCAGTTGCCAGGCCGACCAGCGGGCGGTTGAACTCGATCCGGATAATCGTTTGTTCGGCCGCGCCAATCGCAAGCGGCTCGATGTGGAATCGCTCCGCGACGCGATGTTGGCCATTAGCGGCGAACTGACCTCTGCCCCGGGCGGCAGCACACTTCGCCCAGGAACCAGGGACGACTATCGCTATCAGCATGCACCTGCCCTGCGAGCCGTCTACCAACCGATCCTCCGCAACTCGCTACCCGAGCTGTACGATGCGTTTGACTTTCCCAACCCCAGCATTCCGTCGGGCGAGCGTTCACAAAGCGTCGTGGCGCCTCAAGCGTTAGCGATGCTGAACAGCCCGTGGGTCCAGCAACGCGCACTGCACGCAGCCGACGAGATCGTACATCAGGCTGACGATGCTGCGGGAAGTGAGCCGCCCACCTGGAAGGCTTTGATCGTCCTCGCATTCGAGCGCGCGCTCGGCCGCGAACCAACGACGATTGAATCGTACTCGGCCGAGTCGCTGGTCGCCGATCTCGAGCGGGAACAACTCGATCGCAATCAAGTCGTCGCTCGCTTGATCCACGGCCTGTTCGCGTCGATCGACTTCCGCTATCTCGACTGACGCCTATGCGTCGCCCGCCGACACCCACTGGTTAGCGTCTTTAATGGCGGTTTGGAAGGCGACGTCATCCAACCCTAGTTGCCTTTGAGCTTCGATGAGCGACTTCATCCGCCGCGGGCTGATGCGTCCTTCGGCGCTGGCGACGGCGAACATGGCTTGCACGCACTTCAGTTTTTGGTCGTGCGTCATTCCCTCGCCCGCGATGCCGACGTAGCGGCCGGCGTCGATTCGCAGCGCGACGACTTCGCGGCACGCGCGTTCGAGTTCGCCAGGGGGAAGCTCGCGTAGAACCATGCTTTGATAGACGCGACTGCCCATGTCGAGTTCGCTCTGACTGATCTGCTGGTCTTCGACAATCATCAAAGCGATCAGACGCAACAGTTCGCTCTCAAAGGCCACCGGCGGCTTGCTGTCCGACAAATCGCGGAGCATTTCGGCCGCCTGGCCAGGTTGCAGCACCGCCGGTTCGAACCGCTGGCGGCAACTGCGACAGAGAACGAATTCACGCAGCCCGCCGATTGGGATGACCGGGACGAAATAGAGCGTCAGGAACGGCCGCGACACCTTGCGCTGGTACGTCTTGACCGCGTTACACGCCGGACAGAAGAACTCGCCGCGCTCGATCGTCGAGGCCCATTCCATCGTGCCGACGACGATCATACTGACTCCTCGCAGACGCTCGAGGGCCGAATCGGCACGACCGCTAAAATCGACACGGGAATGTTCGTTCGTCGCGGCGCGAATGCCATCAGGGCAAGTACTTCTTGAGCTAGTTTTCTATGGAGTTTGGAGAGCATGGCGGAGTTTGGCGCGCAAAAAGCGCGAATTAAGTTCAGGAGGCGAAGGTGATGCAAAGGGCAGTTTCCATAATTCTTCGAAGAAAAAATCTGGCGATTGCCGGGCTGGCCATCGTGGGTCTCCTGCCCGCGCTGGGCATGACCATCAATACGGCCCTGACCGATCCGCGCGACCAGCAGATTGAGATTCCTCAAAATCCTTCGCTGGTCGTCGGTGCCGAGCAGTGCGCCAAGTGTCACGCTGCCGAGATCAACGTCTGGAAACAAACTCCGCACCACGAAACATTTTTGACACTGCATCGCAAGCCGCAAGCGCAGGAGATCGCCCAGAAATTGGGGATCGCCTCGTTCAAGCACGATTCAGCGTGCGTCAAGTGTCACTATTCTATGCAAGAGCAACCCTCGGGGCTCGAACCGATCGCCGGCGTGTCATGCGAGTCGTGCCACGGGCCGGCCAAGAACTGGTTGGAAATGCATCATGATTACGGCGGCCCCGGGATCCAGCGCGAGCAAGAGCCGCCTGCCCACCGGCATCAGCGCTTGGTGTCCAGCATTTCGGCCGGCATGCGCAATCCCGAAAACGTCTACTTGGTCGCGCAGAGCTGCTACCGCTGCCACACGGTGCCGGATGAAAAACTGGTGAACGTCGGTGGACACGCTGCAGGCAGTTTGAATTTCGAACTCGTCGCCTGGTCTCAGGGCTCGGTGCGCCACAACTTTGTCCGCAGCAACGGCCAGACGAATGCCCCCAGCGCCAAGGAACGCACGCGTGTCATGTTTCTCAGCGGCATGATCGCCGATCTCGAATTCAGTCTGCGGGCGACGGCAGAAGCGACGGTCAAAGAGACCTACGGACTAACCAGCGCCGGCCGAGCGGCCCGAGCTGCCAAACGCCTGGCAGCGGCGCAGAGCAAAGTCCATCAGCCCATCCTGGACGAAGTCCTAAAGGCCTTCGAAGGGATCGAGCTGAAACTCAATAACCGTCAGCAACTGTCGGCTGCCGCAGATGCGATCGCCGAACTGGGCATACGCTTCGCCGCGACGGTCGACGGAACGAAACTCGAGGCGATCGATCCGTTCTTGCCGCGAGCCGATCAGTGGAAGTAGCCGCCGCCCCGCGGGGCTAGAGCTTCAGCCCCGCCACATGCCGCGTATGCGAAAGGGCTCGCTGGTGACACGCATTCAGGCGGTCGCTCAGTTCGGCCAGCAACTGCTCGTCGCTGAGCGAGGCGACGAATTCCGGACTCATGCGCTCGCCGACCACTACGCACAGCGGCGCGTAGTGCGGTAGCCATGCGCCGCGCTGCAGAACCTGGAACGCGCCGGTGACTGCCAGCGGCACTAGTGGCACGGGACTGCGGCGCGCCAGCGAAATAAAGCCGGGCTTCAATGGGGCAGGATGCCCGGTGCTGGTTCGCGTTCCTTCCGGGAAAAGCAAAACCTTCTCGCCCCGCTTCAGTCGCCGCAGCGTTTCCTTCAAACCTGCCAGCCCACCACCTTCGCGGTCGATCTCGATCGCGTTGAGCGCTCGGATCATCGCGGCAAAGATCCGGCTCTTGAACAGCGTTTTACGAGCCAGGTAGGAGAGCTCCGCATTCTGCATCAGTCCAATGAGCACGGGGTCGAGCGTGCTTTGGTGAGTCGAGAGCAGCAGTCCGGGGCCGTCGAATTCGAGATGCTCGCGGCCCAAGCACCGCAGGTCGAAACTTGAGACGCCGATCATTCGAGCTGCACCCCGCACAGCCCGATAAAAAAGCCGCTCGCCTGGCGTCCTCGCGCTCGTCGCGCCTTTTGACTCAGAGCGGGCACTGCTCATGACTGGCTCTCGAGCATCGAACTGCCCGACGGCGTCGACGGGCGATTGCGCGGCGTTTCGCGAATTGCTGGCGGCAGCTTGGCTGCAACAATCTCGGACATGCGCTCAACCACTTCGTCGAGCGACATTCCATCGGTCACCAACAGCGCCGCATCGGGCGCACGGCGCAAACCACCGACTTGGCGATTGCGATCTTCCGCGTCGCGCGTTTGCTGCTGCGCGAGGACTTCTTCGAATGTCAGATTGATCCCCTTGCTCGCCAATTCCTCGCATCGCCTTCGGGCGCGTTCCTCGTCGGACGCTGTCAAGAAAATCTTGCACGGAGAATCGTGGAACACGACCGTACCCTGATCGCGTCCCTCGGTCACGGCGCGTTTTCCTTTGACCCACTGCCGCTGTAAAAACGTCAGTCGCTCGCGGACCGCCGGGTTGTCCGCAATTCGGCCGATGGCTGCCGACACCTCGGGAGCGCGAATCTCTTGGGTAACCTCTCGGTCGTCGATCCAGACGCGATCTCCTTCCAGACGCACGTCCAGCTTCTGGGCCAGGCGACTAACCTGATCGAAATCGCGACTGTCGATGCCAGCTCTCAGCACCGCCAGCGTCACACAGCGATAGATCGCCCCGGTATCGAGAAAATCAAAGCCCAAACGCTCGGCTAGTCGCCGCGATGCGGTGCTCTTGCCCGCTCCGGCTGGTCCGTCGATCGCCACCACAAAGGAATCAGTCACTTCGTCTATCCGAAACTGTACGCCGGCGAGCTGGTTGAGAAAAAAACTTGAGAAAACGACCGAACTGGTCAATGCTGCGATTTTAGTGGACCGGACCGAACTGAGCCAGGAGTCTCTGCCAGCCCGCGCCACCCCAGGCGGCTGATGAAAGCAGCCGGCCAGCTCCGACCGTTCTTGACGCGTCGAACGCGTTTGTGCTATCGCTCGGTTGCTCGAATTGAAAACCTCAGCATGACATGGCACTCGGAAGGCAGGCATTCGTGAACCGCACGGCGGTGGCATCAACTGGGCTGACACGAACTGGGCCGACACGATCGCGGTGTTGGGCTGGGCGGCGATGCTCTATCAAGATCGTCGGCTACAG
>JBQCJB010001018.1:0-2510 GCA_051953155.1 Aureliella sp.
AGTCAACTGTTGCCAAAGAATACACCACCCAACACCCCCACCCCCGCCCCCCGACCCGGCGCGAGGGGAGCGAAGGATCAAGAGACGCCTCTCCCCGAAGCGGCGAGGGGAGCGAAGGATCAAGAGACGCCTCTCGCCGAAGAGGGGCTCGGGGGCGACACGATTTACTTTATCCTGTCGATCCTGTTCAGCGATGTCCGAAGTGGGGTAGTGTGCTGAGCCGTTGATTGGCGGCGGTTTGCGGTATGCGCTCTTGTTCCAGCCGCTGCGATTGGTCGCGACAGCGAATGAAGGCGGCGGACTCTTCCGGCGTCAAGTGTTCCGGTGGTGCGAGCTCCGCCGGGTGTTCGTTGCCCGGTATCAGCAGATCCGAAAACTGATGCAGCGTCGCAGCGTCCATCATCACACTCTGCACCTGCGGCCAGCGTCGGCGAACGTTGCCGAGAATTTGCAGTCCTTCGACGTCCAGGTCCCCCCAGTACCAAATGGGCAATGCCTCGAGCCACTGGATGTTGAACAGCCTCGCAATGCCCTGCCCCAAGCCACCCAAGGCAAGCGTTCGTGGCAGCGGTGGCAGGGTCAGCAAGTTGATCTTGTTCTCGACAAGAATGACTCGCGCGTCTCGCACCGGCAAGCCAGCCAGCGTCGCCAGCGGCAGCGCCAGTTCGTCTCCTGGGCAACTCAGTTCAACCAGCATCTGGCGGTCGAGAATCCGTAACCACAACTGGTCGTCCGGCGCACGGAAACCATAACGCTGCGCAAATTGCTCACGGCCAAACGCAAAATCGACTGCATGTGGCACCAGTAGATCAAGCCACTCGGCCAAGACAGCCGCGTTGGCTTCAACCAGCTTGGTCGAGATCGCTAGCGGCAACTCTCGGATGAAACATCCCGGCCGCGGATGCGTCTGCAAATAACTGACCACGTCCAAGAGTTGCGTTAGCACCGGTTCGAGCTTTAACAACTTTTGCCAGTTGCGTTCACCCCAGGTGGCGAGCTCTCCTTGGCGGCTGCGAAGCAATTCAACCGCTCGCATCAAGCGGCGGAATTCGGACGCTTTGCCGATCAGTTTCAACAGGTCGTCGCGCGACTCGAAATGAACGGCAGCCGGAACATTCTGCTGTCCATGCCGCCGCAAATTGCGATTTTCCCAACGCACCGTGTAACCGTAGCCCAGGACTTCCTTCGAACTTGCGCGAATGGCTTCGACCTGCCGGATCGCTTCGCTGTGATCGTCCGGCAGTTTAAGATTGGCGGGGATTGGTCGCGGAAAATAACTCGCCTCGCCAGCGAGCGCAGCGGCGACGACTTGCGGATATAACCGCCGAGCCTTGGCGCGGATTTGTTCGGGCGTGATCACGACTGTTCGATCGACTGGTTCAGTTCTTCGGCGGTGATTGATAGCAGTTGGCTGCGATGCGTTTCCTTGTTCTTCACGACGTGCAAGTACGTGCCCACGTAGGGCTCGGTCACGCGTGCCTTGGCGTCCAGCGGCGCCACGATCAGCAACTGCAGGCGGAAGCGTTCGAACAACTCGAGCGCATACTCGGCATGTTGATCGTCCGACCGGGAGAACATCTCGTCGACCATCACGAAATGGAAGCGATCGCTCGACTCAGCATCAGGTTCCAGATCGTACTGGTAGGCGATAGCCGCCACCAAGACCAGGAAGGCGAGCTTGCCCTTTTCCCCGCCGGATTGTCCGGTGCCACCATCGTAAAAACTGCGGACCTCCCCGGTCTCCGCGACCAGCTCGCGAGCCGCAAACGAGAACCAGTTGCGGACGTCGATTACCTTGTCGCGCCAACGCGCATTGTTTTCATCGCGCAGCTTTTCAACCAGTTTCTCGATGCGGACGAAGGTCGCCTCGTTGGCTTCGGGAGTGCCATCGAAAGTTCCCGAAAGGCATCCCGCCAGGTCGCGTCGGAAGTCGAGGATTTCTCGGTCCTGGACATCGCTCGGTTCCAGCTGCATGTAGGTGCCCGGTTTCCATTGAAGCAGCTTGAGCGCCGTGTTGAGTTGCTCGATCTTGCCGCGAATCTCCTGGCACTCGGTCTCCAGGCCGCTTCGCAAGAAACCGATCTCGTGCAGCACTTTTTCATTGAGCCGCTTTTTGAAGCGCTCCTCATGTTGTGGCAGGTCGTCGCCGGCGATGCGTTGGTGCAGCGCCACGAAACTGGCCAGCGAGGCGACGTGCGCATCCAAGTCGCTCTGTTCATCGGGAAACTTTTTCAGGAAACGCGTCATCGCGCCAGTCAATTCGCGGGCGACAGGCTGCAGGCTTTCTTGCAAGCGATCAAAGTGTTGTCGCTGGCGGCGCTCAAAGGCTTCCGGCAGCGTCGCTACATTGTCCAACGACAGTGGCTCGCCGACCGATTTGCGCAGCTGGTCAAACTCTGCTTTGGCCGCGTCGAGCCGTCCTTCTTTTTCAGCCGTGCTCAAGTGCTGCCGCGCGCCCTCTAGCCAGCGTCGGCCAGCGCGGAGTTCTCCGTCGCGCGTCGTGCGGGTCG
>JBQCJB010001019.1:0-2315 GCA_051953155.1 Aureliella sp.
TGTGTGGGGGGTGGGGTGCGTGTTGTCCGGGTTGGGGGGGGGGGCGCCCAGCCCCCGGGGCCCCCGTCGCCCCGACGCGGGGCGAGGGGGAGACTGATGCAATACAAATAAAAACGCAGCGCAAATGCAAACGCGTCGCAAATGCAAACGCAGCGCAAATGCAAACGCAGCGCAAATGCAATCGCAGCGCAAATGCAAACGCAAACGCAGCGCGGCCTGTTTAGCTTTTTCCCTTTTTGGACTTGGCGTTCTTTTTGCTCTTACTACCGTCCGGGATGGAGAGCTGGAAATCGTTCTGTTGGGCTTCGCCTGGGGTGCTGCGGCCGGCGCTGATTTGATGTTCCAGCAGCGCAAAGAGTTTCGCGGCGATCTCGGCATGCGCGGCGAGCACGTTGTTCGTCTCGCTCAGGTCGACGTCGAGGTTGAATAGCTCGCGGCTGCCGTCGACCTTGCAGACCAGTTTCCATGGGCCCTGTCGCAACGCGAGGTCGCCGGCCATGGACTGATGCAGCGTGCTCTGGCGCGTGGCCTGGTCAGTGCTCCCGAGCAATGCAGGCAGGAAGGAGACACTGTCCTCACCTGCACTGGGCGGTACGTTCGCGCCGGTAATCTCGGCTGCCGTGGCCAGCAGATCGTTCAGGCATACCGGATGTTTCCAGGTCGAGCCCGCCTTTGCCTTTCCGGGCCAACGCGCAACCAGCGGCACGCGATGGCCTCCTTCGTAGATGCTGCGCTTGGATTCTCGCAGTGGAGCATAAGCGCGATGCTCCGCGCCATTGTCCGAGGTCGCGATCAGCAGCGTGTTCTCCGCAAGGCCCCGAGCATCGAGCACGCGCATGATCTCGCCCAGCATTGCATCACCTTGGAACAGCCAGTCGGGATAGCGCTCTGGATTGGCTTCCCCCTTGAGCCCTTTGCCGGCGACATCGACACCGCCGCTCTGACCTACGAAGTCAGCCGCTGGCACGACTGGATAATGCGGCGGGCACATAGGAAAGTACAAGAAGAATGGCGTGTGCGAGTCTCGCTGCTCGAGCCATTCGACCGCCTTCTTGAGCATTAAAGGTTGGTTCTCTTCCTTCTCCACATGGGCAATCACGCGATCCTGCTCGAGCACCGTGCCGATGTTCGCCGCATGGGTATAACCGCAAAAGTAATCGAAACCTAGCTCCGTAGGTCCCTTGGTGAAACGCTTGCCCAGTGGCGGCGTGCCATTGTTTTCCTTGCCCCAGTCCAAACCGAGGTGCCACTTGCCGATACATGCCGTGTCATAGCCTTGCTGCTTCAAAAGCGACGCCACGGTGGTTCGCGATGTCGGGATGATCGGCGATGACCAAGTTCCCAGGACACCGAATTGGCCGACGCGCGAGGGATAGCGGCCAGTGAGCAGACCATAGCGCGTGGGCGTGCACACCGCCGCGGCCGAATGCGCATCGGTGAAGCGGATCCCCTGCGACGCAAGGCGATCTAGGTTCGGCGTGCGCAGCCGAGAGTTTTGATCGTAGCACTGCGGTTGCCCCCACCCGAGATCGTCGAACAGCACGCAGACGATGTTGGGCTTGGAAGTATCCGCCTCCGCCGGTCGAGCAGCCTGCAGGAAAAATACCCCGAGCAGCGCAGCGACAGTCCGACGCAAAACACGACACGACAACATAGTGGCCTCGTTTGCTAAGAAGCGTGAGGGAGGCGAACTCTCACGACGATTCGGCCCCCAACTCTCAGCCCGGTTTGTAGCAACGCCCACTTCGTCCAGCAACCACCCGTCGTGTGTCCGGCCGATACGGTTGGTCAAAAAGGCTCGTCAATCGAGTACATCTCCGAAAGCCTGTTGTCACGACGAGGTCGGCAACTACGGGTCGTTTTCGCCGTTGTCCAGCGCAGAACCAAGCAACTGCTTGGCCTCCCGCTCGAGGGCTGGATAGTTTGAGTGATCTTCGACGTGTCGATAACACTCCACGGCTTTTGCTTTGTCGCCCAGCTTGAACCATGCGATCGCTTTCCAGAGTCGGTTGTAATCTCTATTCTCTTCGTTCAACCGCGAGGAAGCGTCAAACGACTCGATCGCGCTCTGATATTCTCCCAGTCGAACCTGCACAACGCCGAGAGTATTTGTGATTGCTGATGACTCAGGCAGAAATTCGGCTGCAGCTACGGCAAGCTCGTGCGCATAATTCAGAGCGTCCTCGGTCGCGCCGTCTGTCTCGACGAGTCCCCTGGCGATGGCGTTCATCGCAAGCGCCTTCTCGCTATTACCCTGAGTCTCAGCGATGCGCCGCCGGCAGTAGGCCTGAATCAGTTCGAAGCTCCGCCGGGTC
>JBQCJB010001020.1:0-2286 GCA_051953155.1 Aureliella sp.
GATCCAGTGGCCGACTCGGAAGTCGATGTTCCCAGTTTCCTGGAAGACATCCCCGACGTACGGCACGAGGTCGCCCAGTATTTCACCAGCATCCGCCGACTCGACCGCAGCTTCGGCGAATTGATGAAAGCCCTCCAGCAATCGGGACATGCTGATGACACGCTGGTGGTTTTTATGTCGGATCACGGCATGTCGTTTCCGTTTTCCAAAGCCACCGTGTATCGCAACGGTACCTGGGCACCGCTGTTGGTGCGCTGGCCGGGAATGGGCGCGCCGCAGACTCGCGAAGAATTCGTCAGCAGCCTCGACATCCTCCCGGCAATCCTCGAATTGCTGGGCCAGCCTCCGATAACTGACATCGATGGCCGTTCCTGGCTACCGCTGCTGAAGGGCGAGACGCAGCCGGATCGCGATTTCGTGATTACGCACGTCAACACGGTCAGCAGCGGCAAGAGTTTCGCCCAGCGCTGCATCCGCACTCGCGACTTTGCCTACCAGTTCCACCCTTGGGCCGACGGCACGACCCGCTTTCGAGTCGAGGCCATGAGCGGTTTGAGCTACAACGCTATGGCGGCGGCCGCTGACACCGATCCACGGATGCGCCGTCGCGTCGATCAGTTTGTTATCGGTTTACCCGAGCAATTCTTCGACCTCCGCAGCGACCCGGACGAGCGCACCAATCGCATCGACGATCCGCAGCTTGCGGCTGAGGTCGAGCGCCTACGCGGGCTGCTGCTAGCGCACATGGAACGCACAGGCGACCCGCA
Source organism: Aureliella sp. (assembly GCA_051953155.1). Classification (GTDB taxonomy): domain Bacteria; phylum Planctomycetota; class Planctomycetia; order Pirellulales; family Pirellulaceae; genus Aureliella. Next base: position 768 of record JBQCJB010001020.1, read on the forward strand.
GCTGGAGAATTTCCGAGCTGTGCTGAAAAAGTAACTTCGACCGAGTAACTGATCGTGTTGAGAGGCTTGGAGATGATGTGCTGCTGGCCTGGGAGGTTCGCTATGCGTCGGGTGCTTCTGCTGCTGGTCGCATTGTTGGGTGGTAGCAGTCCGTTGCTCTCGGCACTGGCTGCTGAAAACCAACGACCGAATGTGATTTTCGTACTGGCGGACGATCTAGGCTGGGGTGACCTGGGTTGCTACGGGCACCCGCACATCAAGACGCCCAACCTGGACCGCTTGGCCAGCCAAGGCACGCTGTTCACCCAGTTCTATGTCAACGCTTCGGTGTGTTCGCCCAGCCGCTGTGCGTTCTTCACCGGTCAATATCCAGCTCGGCACAAGATCCATGGCCACTATGCGACGCCTGAACAGAACACAAGACGCGGCATGTCGCAGTGGCTCGATCCGAGCGTGCCGAACGTGGCCAAGCTGCTCAAGTCGGCCGGCTATGCGACCGCGCACATCGGCAAATGGCACCTGGGCAATAACTCGGGCGGGCCAGCGACCGAAACGTACGGCTTCGACTTCGTCGGCTGGACCGAAAGCGGCGGCGCCAACGGCCCGTCCACCGATCCCTACTATCGCGCCAAGTCGAGCGAACTGTTCGTCGACGAGGCGATCACGTTCATCAACGCGCACCGCGATGGCCCCTTCTATTTGCAGTTGTGGACGCTCGTGCCGCATGCCACGCTGAACCCGACCGACGAACAAGTGAAACCCTACGCACGTTTTCGAGCCGGCGGACGGGGCTTCCCGCACCGCAGCGCGGCCGAGAATTTTTACGCCTCGGTCACCGATCTGGACACGCAAATCGGGCGCTTGCTCTCGACGCTGGACGATCTGGGGCTGGCCGATAACACGTTGATTCTCTTCAGCAGCGACAACGGCCCTGAGGACATCCACATCACTAACGCCGGCCATAGCGGCATCGGCAGCGCGGGACCGTTCCGCGGCCGCAAACGCAGCCTTTATGAAGGGGGCATTCGCGTCCCCGGGATCGTGCGCTGGCCCGGCAAAATTCCGGCCGGCAAGATCGATGACCAGTCGGTCGTCGCCGGCGTCGACTGGCTGCCGAGCATTGCCAAACTGACCGGCGCCACCATTCCCACCGGCCACGCGCTCGACGGCGAAGACATGAGCGACGTGTGGCAAGGGACTGCGCGCGAGCGCAAGACGCCGCTGATGTGGGAGTGGCGCTTTCGCATCGCGGGCGAACCATTCCACCACAGTCCGCAGTTGGCGATCCGCGACGGCAACTGGAAGCTACTGCTCAACCCGGACCTCTCGCGGATCGAACTGTACGACGTGACGACCGACCTGACCCAGCTGAACAACGTGGCCGACGAGCATCCCGATGTCGTCCAGCGGCTGAGCCAGCAGGTCTTGGCCTGGCAGCGCGAGCTGCCGCCAGGTCCTACCGATCCCGGCGCCGGCCAAATGAATGTCCCCCTACCCGGCCAAAAAAACGCCCGCACCC
>JBQCJB010001021.1:0-2592 GCA_051953155.1 Aureliella sp.
TCCCTGGGTCAGAAAGTCGATCTCCGCCTGGTCGACTCCGCCGTCGGCCGCGTTGAGCTTCAGTTGATATTCTTGAGTCGATTGCGAGCCCTCGAGCGCCTCGGCCATGCAGCGCAGGCCTGGCAGGCCCTGCGAGCACATCAGTCGGCCGCCCCAGCTTCGCGAGTTGCGGCTCGGCACACTGGCCGATGACTCGGGCGATTCGGGCTCGCTGCTGAGAATCAGCGACCGCTTGTCTTTGTTCTGCACGAACTGCCCCTTCTCGGGGACGATGCCGTAGGCCTGATGATAGAAACGTTCCTCAGCCCAGAACAATCGCGTCTTCTCTTCCTGGCCAAACTTGAACGTCGGGCCGTCGCAGCGGATCAGGTCTTGTGCCGGCAAATCCTGCGGTTGGTCAGACTGGTTGAGCAACTCGACTTTGTATTCGAGAGCAACGCTTCCGTCGGCCAGAGTGTAGGAGACGCGAGCCTGGCTGCCCGAACCCGAAATGGGCTGGCCGGTAAAGGTCAATGTCAGCTTGCGGGCCTCGAAGCGGGGCTGCGCGGTCAGCCCCAGCTCGCGATCGTCGGCCACGACCTGGCTCCCCTCTTCATCGCTAAACGTGTATCGGTTGCCGCCCGGATAGAAGCAACTGAGCTGGTCGGACTGCGCGCCGCGGGGCGTGAAGTCGATCAACATGCCACCGACATTCTTGACCGTCATGTTCGCGTTTCGGCCAGGCCTGGGCGCCGCGATGATGGCGACGATGTTCTCGTTGCGCAAGACCCAGTCGCCATAGATCGCATCAGGTTCTTTGCCTCGCGGGCAGAGCGAGTCAAAGTTCTTCTCGTTTAACTGAACCAGTTCCGCGGCCGACGCGACCGGCAGCGGAGCGAGCGCTGCGCAGGCTGCCCAGCCGAGAGCCAACAGGCTGGTAGGTAGAGTTTTTCTTGACACGGCGGGAATTCCTCAGAAGGAAGCGAAAGGCGGGAAAAGGCAGTAACCGCTTCCTAATTTAATCGAATTCGCGGACAGGGTGGGCGAACAAGCTAACGATCGCGAGACAGAAGGGGCGTCCCATTGGCCGCCGCATGAGAGCGTCAGAATTTCCAGCGAAGTTCGACTCGACTGCCGACGATATCTTCGGCGTTGCGCAAGAATCCGTACATCGTGTCCATCCGCAAAATCCAGCGGTAACTGAGCGGGCGCTGGTAGCGGACGCCGGTGGCGTATTGGTCTCCGGCGACGCGGCGAGTCGTCGCGCTGCCGTAGCTGCCCAGCGCGGCCGCCTCGAGGACCAACTGGTCGCGGTAATTCGCGCCGAGCATGTTCAATCCCAGGGCCGCACCGTAAGTATTGGCCGCGGTCGGATCGAGCGTGGGGTAGCCGGTCAGGCCGTCGCTTTCGAAATTGATGCCCGTGTTGCGCAGAATGCCCCCGGAGCCGGCCGCGCGGGCGACGCTCTGCGGCCTCCCCGAGCCATAAAAAAAGTTGCAGTAGGGCACAAACGTGTTGGGCGTCGAACTGATCAACGAGTTTTCTACTAGCAGCACAAAACCGTCTGCCGTCCGATCGGCCTCGGGCAAGTCCTGCCCGAAGTTGGAGATGAAGCGCACCGAGTTCGAGAGCCGCGCAAAGTAACGCCGCGTGAAGGCGACACCGAAGTTGTTGTAACTGCGGTTCTGCCCGACGTCGTCGTGAACATACGCGTAATCCAATTCGATGTAGCCATCGTAGGCGTCGATAAACCAGGCCGTACCGAGCGCTTCGGCGGCTGAATTGCTGCCTGCAAACGCATCGCTGGTCAATTGATCTCCCACGGCAAAGAAGGTCGCATCGAAGTTCGCCCAGCCCAAAGCCGGACTGTTGCGAGCCGGCACGGCCACTGCCGCCCCGAGCATGGCATCCTCCAACCAAATTCCGTTCTGATACAGCAGCGGGATCAGCCCGAAGGTAAACGGCAAATCAAACGGAGAATCGACTCCTGCCAGTCCACCGGTGATCGCACCGACGTCGCCTTCGAAATACAGCGTATCGAACTTGGCATCCGTAACCGTCTCAAACCGCGCTTCGTCGGTAAAGTCTAAACGGGTGAACTGGTTGTTCTTGTCGAGCGGGCCCATGAAACCATGGATCCGCTCGGTGGCCGTCAACTGCAGGTCCATATCGAGATTCAAACGATGAGCCCAGCTGCGCAGGTCGCCAGCCTGATTGCGATTGACGCCGACGGCAGTGCGATAATCACCGTAAACATAGAAGTGCGGAAACAGCAGGTTCGTCTTGCCCAGCAAATCGGAGGCAGGCGGATAGATGCCTGGGCCGTAGAAAGGCCGCCAGAACTCAACCCACGGTCGCTGCACGGGCACGGCGTACTTGCCTCGATAAGTCGCCAGTTCCGCTCGCGGATCGTACGGCACCGGAGAGAGAGGCGTCGGCAAAAACGTTTTCCGGGGAGACCGGACCGGGGCTATGGCGTGGCCCCCCGCGCGCGGGGGGAGCGGGGGACAGCGCGGGCCGCGCCGCGCCCGCCGCACGCGGCGCAGCGCCGCTTGCGCCCGCCTGCCCGATCAAGCCAGGCAGCATTCCGCTGTCGACGGCCGATTCCGCCAC
>JBQCJB010001022.1:0-2268 GCA_051953155.1 Aureliella sp.
GGACCGACGCCAAGCAAGCCCAGGAAGACGCGATCCGATCGCTCAACGCGAAAGGCGATAGCGAACGTCGGCTTGTTCAGATCGCGACCGACGCACGCGACCTGCAGGCGATGACCAAGCAGGCATCGGACCTGAGCACCAAGTTCGGAGTCGATACGGCAACGGTCAATAAGGTGATTTTCGAAGGCCGCTCGATGAACTTCTCCGAATTCGTTCCGGAGCTGATTGCATCGAATCAGGTTGTGGATCCAAACGCTGCCGCCACTGTGGCCGGCAAGGTGCCGACACTTTTTGCCGGCTCCGGTCTGACGCCTGAGCAAGCGGTGAGCATGAACCTCTTGGCGGCCAAAACCAGTAATGCAGACTTCGAGCAGATGGCCGGAGCCATTCCGACCGTCGCTCAGGGCTCCGCGATCGCGGGCGCTTCACCCGAAGAAGCGTATGCGGCGCTCTCGGTGTTCGCTTCCAAGTTCGGATCAGTAGGCGAAGCGGCGACGAACCTACGCGGATTCACTACGGCAACCGGCATCAATGAAAAGTTCGCGGGGCGAAATCTTGGAGTTCTGGGGATTTACAACGAACTTAAAGGGATGAGCGAAAAGGACCGCAAGAGCGTTCTCGGAGAATCCCAAGAGCTGAACGTTGGATACAAGCTGCTAGATGAACTCAACGGTCAGATTGCCGAATTGGCTGGGGTGCTAAAGGCGAATCGCCAAGCCGACGCGAAGGGTACTGGATTTCTCGATCGGCAGCGAGCCATTGCCGACGCGGACCCGCGCATGCAGGCCCGAATGAAAATCGCGCGCTCCGAACTGGCCCTGGAAACTGCCAAGGAATTCAACAACGCAATCGAGGGGGTTGATCGCGTTGCAGCGGAAAACGCTGCGAAAACAGCGACCGAAAAAGCTCGGTTAACGATGATTGAGCGCAGCGTAAACAACAACCTGCTCGGGCCAATGATGGCCGACATGGGCGCGTCAGCAGCGGTAACGCAATCGTCGCACCTTGCGCTCTTGCCTTTCAGCCCACGGCGAACGCTGGGGATGCTTTCGGACGCGGTCCAGGGATATGGCGGGAATCAAGCCGCGCGGGCGCGATTCGAAGAGACAACCGGCCAGCCTCTGCCATTCACGGCAAGCGTCAAGGTTGAAGGGGCTGCAGAGTTGGAAGCGGCCGCGAAGAAGATCAACCAAGCGGCCGACAAACTAAACCAGCGGGTAGGACCGTCGGTTGACACAATCCGGCGCCAGGCCACCGCTGGTCTGTAGTTAATGCGTATCGCTGATTGAATCAGACCTAGACGAAGCCGGGAAAGAGCGACGGCCGCAAAGCTTTCCACCTTCCCCGGCTGGCACGAAACGAAAGCGAAGGTTACTTGATGAACTCTTTGACCTTGGGCAGCCGACGCGAGGGGTTGCGCGCAGCCCGAATTTTCGCCGTCGGTGTCTGCATCGCCGCGATCTTGTCTTCGTTCAGTCCGCCAGGGCCGTCGCCAGCCTCGTGCCGTTCAACCTCCGAATACGGAATCCGGAACCGCGGCTTGCAGCTGTTCAGCAGCCCGACCTGGAACGCACGCAGCTGGCCGGCGTGGATCATCCGCCCGACCGTGTTGGTCGAAACCCTCCAGCGCTTGGCCAGTTCTTGCACGGTGTAGGCAGCTTGTTCGACAGGGGCGGGGCGGTCTTTCATGGTTCACGATCCTTGCTTTGTGGTGGGCTTCGATCAAACTTGACGTAGAAACGGACATTGTGGTAGGCTTGCCAGTCCTAAATCAAAAGCTATTAACCGACCGTCGGACCAGCAGAGCGATCCTAGCCGAGCTGTCAATCTGCCGGTCAAACCACGGAACGGTACGCCAGAGCCCGTGTGCTTGTTTGGTGTCCCAAGCGTTGAACCGCGCAGGCGGGGAGCAAGGGCCCAGCGGGAGTTCTAATAGCACTCCCGAGGAACGAGTACGCGGGCTCTGTCGTTTCATGGAGGCTCCTACCATGGGGCAATTCTCTACTCAGCGCCGCTCACACGAGCACCTGCGGCGCATCTTGTGCCTGGTCGATGCGATGGCGCCGCTTCGGTTTCCGCATTCGCTCGACGAAATCCGGCACCTGGTTATCGATCGAACGGCGATTGTCGTTTGCCGGCGAACTGTACTTCGGGACCTGCAGCTACTCGAAAGCCTGGGGCTAGCCTCTGCGAGCACGACAGACGGTCGCCAGCGTTGGCGGTTGGACCTGCGAGGCTCGGAAGGGCTGCAGTGCGCCGCGTGCGTTC
>JBQCJB010001023.1:0-2401 GCA_051953155.1 Aureliella sp.
CGGCGAGGTGGGAGCAGGCGACCTGTTCGCGACGATCTTCGCCGCTCTGGGCATCGATCCCGAAAAGGAATACATGCTCGGCAGCCGGCCGATTCCGATCGCCGACTTTGGCAGCCAACCGATCGAGGCGGTCTTGGCATAAACGGCAGGCGGCCCGCAACCCTTCCAAGTTGATCGCAGGTTTTTGAAGGAACCGTCGCATGCCGGAGACGTCGACCACAGACTTGAAGACGCTGCATCGCGCGCAATCGATTCGCTCGAGCGACATCCTATTGGCGATCGCCGTTCGTCCCGAAGACGACCGACTGCTGCTGGGCAGTTCGGATGCCGGAGTCTACGAACTCGATCTGCGGGCCGAGAAACCCGAGCGGGTCAAGCTTCGCGGCGAAGGCCATCGCAGCTACGTTACCGGAGTTGCCGTCGCTGGCTCGCGCGCGATTACCTGCAGTTACGACGGGCAATTGATCTGGTGGGATTTAGAAAGTCGCGAGCAGGCGCGGGCAGTCGCCGCGCACGACAAGTGGATTCGACGCGTCATCGCCAGCCCCAGCGGCCAGTGGCTGGCCTCGGTAGCCGACGACATGCGCATCCGCATCTGGGACGTTCAGAGCGGCGAGCGGCTGGCGGACTTCAGCGACCATCCACCGACCACGCCACATCACTTTCCTTCCATGCTTTATGCTCTCGCGGTCTCTGCGGACGGATGCTGGTTGGCGACCGGCGATCGCATCGGTCACGTAGCGATCTGGGACACTCAAACGTGGACCAAGACGGCCGAGCTGGAGGCGCCAGTGATGTATACCTGGGATCCGAAGGCTCGACGGCATTCGATCGGCGGCATCCGCAGCCTGGCATTTTCTCCTGACGGTAACCAGTTGGCCGTGGGCGGGACGGGCAAGATCAACAATATCGACCATCTCGAAGGTCGCTCACGCGTCGAGATCTTCGAGTGGCGCACCGGCAAGGGACACCGGGAACTGGAGGATGAAAAACGCAAGGGATTGGTCGAGCAACTGGTTTGGATTCCCGACACGCCCTACCTCCTGGCGGCCGGGGGCGATAGCAAGGGATTCATCACGGTTTATGATGCCACTAGCGGCGAACTCGTACACCAAGACGGATCGGACGGGCACATACATGGCGTCGTCTGGGACGCTGCCACCAAGCAGCTCTTCGTGGCCGCCCACGAGCGAGTCGAAGCCTGGAAACTAGGTACAGCGAGCTGAACAGCCTGAGGAAGGCGAGCGGATGCATTTTCAACGAGCGCGGCGACGGGGCCGACATACTCTTATAACGGCAGCAATTTTAGCGGCATTCACCGGCTCAATCGGTCGGCTTGGCCACTGCCAGATCACGCTGCCCACGGCGGCCGCAGCGAGCCCGGAAAAGTCGGCCGATTCGAAGGCTGCGGCGAACGCGACCGCTGAGAGCCAATTGGTGCTCAGCGAAATCGTTTTCGGTTCCTGTCTCGACGTAACCGAGCATCCGATGCTCGATCGCACGTTGACGCTGCCGATGGATTTGTTTCTGTTTCTGGGCGACAACATCTATGCCGACACCCGTGACATGGCGGTGATGCGGCGGAAGTATGACGCGCTGAAGCAAAGCCGCTTTTTTCAGACGCTGCGGAAGCAGACGCCTCTGATGGCGACTTGGGATGATCATGATTTCGGCCCCAACGACGGCGGAGCCGACTATCCGAAGCGCAGCGAGTCGGAGCAGGAGTTCTTCAACTGGCTAGACGAACCGGCCGATTCGCCGCGTCGCCGGCAGCCGGGGGTCTATAGCGCGGCCGTCTTTGGCCCCGAAGACAAACGCGTCCAGGTGATCATGCTCGATACGCGTTACTTTCGCAGTCCCCTGAAAACCGGCAAGCTGAACATTGTCCCCAGCGGTGGCAAGTACGTGCCGGATGATGATCCACGCGCGACTTTTCTGGGCGAGCAGCAATGGGCTTGGCTGGAAGAACAATTGCGTCAGCCAGCCGCTTTACGGTTGATCGGGTCGAGCATTCAATTTGTGCCTTCGGCCCACGGCGGTGAATGCTGGGCGAACTTTCCGCGCGAGCGGCAGCGCATGCTCGACCTTATCCGGCGGTCGCAGGCGGGCGGCGTCGTCTTTCTCAGCGGCGACCGGCACTGGTGCGAGTTTTCGCGAATCGAGGGTCCGCTGGGATACCCGCTGTACGATTTCACCGCCAGTTCGATGACCCAGGTGCATCCCCGTGGTACTCCCACACCGAACGCTTTTCGGTTCCTACCGAAAACGTACCATCAGCCCAACGTTGGCCGGCTGCGGATCGACTGGCAAGCGCCCGATCCACGGCTGACGTTTCAGATCCTCGACGTCGACGGCAACATCCAGCTCGAGCATCACCTCAACCTAAGCGAAATCCACCCGT
>JBQCJB010001024.1:0-2903 GCA_051953155.1 Aureliella sp.
CCTGTGACTTCTCGTAGACCGTCGGCCACGGTTGCTCTTTAGTGCCGAGCCGCACAGTCAGGGCCCCGCGTGCCAGCTCGAGCACAGCCGGCTTATCCCCCTGCGATTTCTTCGTAACGCGAAACCCGCTGTCGATCAGCAGTCGGCCAAACTCTGTCACCGTCGCCGGCCGTTTGGTTCGTTGTTTGGTTGCCATGCTCTACGTCGCTCCTTGCTAATAAACCTTCGATTCCTAAACACTCACATTGCGAACTACGTTCACGCCGGCATCGCGGAACGCGGCCGCTACTTCATCGGCGAAGCTTTCGTGGTGGCGCTTATCAGCGTCGACTGATTCGGCCAGGTCTTCGGGCTTGACCGTTCCAACTTCGTTCGGATCGAGGCCGGGCAAGTAGAGCTGCGCGAACTCCCAATCGCGAACCATCGTTAGCGCCTGGTCGCACTCGATCGAGTCGAGCCCCCAGCGCTTGGCGACTTCGTCAAACCAACCGAATTGGCGATCGTGCAACCGCATCGTCAGCTTCGGGCGGTCCAAGTCGTCGCGCTTCAGCTCGCCGTATTTGTCGTAGGCCAGTTCCAAATGCGTCAGCTCGTGATCGAGAATCGCCTTTAGCCTGGTGACGGACCACTCATCGACGCGATCGCCGTCCAGCACGATTTCCGAGTCAGCGCAGCCCTTGACGCGGTCTTTCAAATTCACGATTCGCACCACGGCCGCGGCCGGGTATCCGTGCGCCTTCACGGCCGGCTCGTCGCTCTCTGGGTCGCCGTGGGCTAAGAGAAGGTCGACCGACACACCCGCTTCGCGCAATTTCGGGTGGTACATTTCCATCACTTCGTCGAGCAGGTCGACATACTCAGCGCCCGCGCGCTCGTAGGTAGTGCCCATAGTTTCAATCCTCAAACGCGAACCCTAGTTGGCAATCCTTTTTGTCCTTGGCTGGCTTCGCTGCCGGCTGCTCTGTTTCGATGTCGTCAAACTTGAGCGGGACGCGCCGCACGCGCGAACCGCGAATTAGCTCGAGGTAGCCTTCATCGACCGCGGCCCAAATAGCGGCATGCCACTCGGTAGCGGTCCCGGCCGGCAGGTCACACATGCCGGAAGAACCCAGCCGCGCCATTTCCTGAGCCAGACCTAGCGCCTCGCGCTCTATTCGCGGATCGCGCAGTTCGTGCTTGATCGCCTCGACGCGCTGGGCTGCAAGTGCCTCCACGTTCGGCCGTTTCTCAGGTGATGAATCGTCGTGCGTGCCACTCCGAGTTGCTTGGCCGCTTCGCCGTCCGTAATTTGAAACTTCGTGTCGAGCGCCCATCGTGCCTGTTCCTCCGTCAACGCAGCCCGCCCGTGCCGTTCGCCGCGTCGGTGGTTGCGATGACATCCTTTGCCCATGTCGACCCTACTTTGCTTCGCTCAGCCATCGCTCGACGCTGTCGGCCTGGGCGATCGCTTCGCGGGCTTCGTCGATCACTTCCTGCGACATCGCGCGCTGGCGGTCGATCGCGTACTGGACCGCCGATTTCCAGTCGGCAAACACAAGCGCGGTTGCGCTCTCGATGGGCTCGCTATCTTCCACGTCATCAACAAGCACCCAGCGAAGGCGATCGACGCTCAGAACTACCGATGACTCTTTGAACCAGCGGAACGGATCGTCTGATGTTCCGTCGAACTGGCCGAGAGAGAAGGGCGGCAGGTAGCCGAGCGTTCCTGGTGGGCATTTCTTGGGGTCTAGTCGCACGCTATACCTCGTTGGTCATTGATTGAAGGAACCCATCGCACCGATCGGCCAGGCTGTTCATGCCGGCTTCGATGAACTCAACGAACCGCAGCCCTTCATCGGTTTGCATGGTCGGCCAGGCGAACGCGCGTAGCGCCATGGCGAGCACCGCGATTTTTTCGGCATCCGGTCGCAAAGCTTCCAGCCGCAAACGCTCGGCCTCTCGCCGCTCGGCTTCTTCCTTGGCTCGCTGTTCGGCTTCAATGCGTTCGCGCTCGGTGCGTTCAATGGCCTCTTGCCGCTCGCGCTCAGCCCGCTCGATCGCCTCGAGACGGTCCCGCTCGGCTTTCTCAGCCGCGGCAATGCGATCGCGTTCGCGCTGGGCGGCCGCTTCTTCGGCCTCTCTTAGCTTTCGCTGGCGCTCGGCTTCTTCGCGCTCGAGCCGCTGGCGGTTTTCTTCGACCTGCCGTTGGGCTTCGGCGATGCGATCGCGTTCGGCTTGCTGCTCGGCTTCGATCCGGGCTCGCTCGGCCTCGAGGCGTTCGCGTTCGATACGCTGGGATTCTTCGAACTGGCGGCGCTCGCACTCGAGCCTTTCACGCTCGGCGCGTTGCTCCGCTTCGATGCGCACTCTCTCGGCTCGGCGTTCCGCTTCTATCGCTTCCTGGCGAGCCCGTTCGGCCGCCAGTTTTTCGCGCTCCGCTTTGAGCTTGGCTTCTTCTGCGTCGCGCATCGCCTTGAGTCGCGCTTCTTCGGCCTCTCGGGCTGCCTTCTGTTCGGCTTCGAGGCGTGCCCGCTCCGCCTCTTCAGCTTCACGCTTCAGTCGAGCCTTTTCCTCGTCGATGCGGTCTTTCTCGGCCTGAAGAGGCTCTTCGATTGCCAGCAGAGCGGCGGTGAGACGTTTAGCTTCTTCGTCGACGCGTCTGCCGTAATCGAGCGCCGGGCGTTTCAATTCAACTCGCTGGGCTTCGACTTCGACTCGGTACTTGCGAGTGCAAGCGATCCCAAGCCGCACTTCTTCGTAACCTTCCTTCGTGTCGGCCTTGAGTCCAGCGGTTCTAGCTCGCACCTCTTCGATCTTGGCATCACTGACCGAATAGAGGATCGGCAGTTGCTCGATGTGGTTGGCGAGCGTAAGGGACGTAGGGGCATCGAGTAGTTCAGCTTCCGGTTGTGTTTGGAGGTCAG
>JBQCJB010001025.1:0-2312 GCA_051953155.1 Aureliella sp.
GACATTTTCCAGCAGGCAGCCGACGGCACCCGGTCGCTAAAGGGCGTGCCCCGAATCCTGTACAACCTCCCCGAGGTGATGAAAGCTGAAACGGTATTCATCGTCGAGGGCGAAAAGTGCGTCGAGGAGTTGCGCAAAAGAGGCTTGGTGGCCTCCTGCAATTCGGGAGGCGCCGGCCAATGGCGGCCTGAATTCGGTAAGAGCTTTGAAGGAAAAACGGTTCTTGTCTTGCCCGATAACGATGAGCCAGGCCGGAAGCACTCTGCCCAAGTAATGGAATCGTTGGACGGTGCGAAAAGAAAGGCGATTTTGGTTTTGCCAGGACTCGCCGAAAAAGAGGACGTTGCCGATTGGTTCGAGCACGGCGGAACCGTTGAAAAGTTCTTGGAGTTAGCGGAAAAGGCGCTCTCAGATCCAGACGACGGCGCGGCGGACGAGCCGTTCAATAGCGAAGTGTCAGTGCGGGCCGGCTCCCAGCTGGTAAAGCTGCTCGACAATCTGCGAACCGGCAATGTGCCGCGTTTGATCCCGACCTATACAGCGCTGCGCGGAATTGAAGTCGGCCGCGGGTTGCTGAACGTCACTGGCGCACCGCCGGCAACCGGCAAAACCGCGTTGATGATGCAGCTGGTATACGACACCCTTGAACTCGATCATAACTTGCGAGCCGTCATTGCGAACGCAGAAATGGATTTTGACGTGCTCCTGCGCCGTGAAATTACGCGGATGACGCGGATATCGTCGGATGCGATTCGGTTCGCGGATCTTACCGCCGAGCAGTTGGAGCTGGTCACAGAAAAAGCCGCAGAGCTGATACCGAGGCTTGATAGGGTGCGAGTCTTACAGGAGCCGCACACGCTCGAGCAACTGCTACGGCTTGGTAGTGAGCCGCCTGGATTGTTGCTAGTTGACTACCTGCAGAAGTTTGCCCCACGCGAGCTTGAGCCGCGGCAGGGTGTCGGCCAGGTGATGAGCGGCTTGCGGTCGCTCGCCAAGAAAGGATGGGCGGTGGTCGCGATCAGCGCGACATCTCGACCGCAAAAGGGTGCCACAAAACTGACAATGGCATCGCTGCGCGAATCGTCGGAAATTGAATTCAATGCGGACTCTATCTACTTGATGCAGGACAACGGCCCGCACGACGGCTGCGAGTACATTCGCGACGTCACGCTGATTTGTGCAAAAAACCGACACGGCGCGCCGCGCGACATCGAGCTGATTTTCCATAAACCGAGACTGGAATTCACGTCGCCAAAGCTTGAACGGCCGGAAGGGTCCGCAAATACATCCGGCGATCCGTTCGACGATGAGGCGCCGTTTTGATGAACGAGAAGCGGAAGTCGCACAGGCGATTCGAACAGATCAATTTGTTGGCTGATCAGGTCGTCCAAAACTTGCCGACATCGACGCACGGGCTCTTACTTTTGATTTGCTGGCGGCATGCTGATTTGAAACGCAATTTTCGAAAATCGCTTAACGAGCTTGCAGCGTCGGCCGGAATTTCGAAACGACATGCCCAGCGCGTTATGGAAGATTTGGTGGCGGTTGGGGCTTTGGAGGTGGTCCAAGAGCCGCAAGGCACTATTCCGAGGGTGTACCGAATAACCGGGAGGCCAAGGGCTAGGGTGGACGCGGGTGTCCACTCTACGACAGAGCTAGGGTGGACACCGGCGTCCGCTAGGGTGGACACCGGCGTCCACCCATACAGAAACAGAAACATTGCGGTGGCTCCATCACTGCTACCGCGATGGAGCCCCGCACGAAGCGGAAGACAGCAACCCGCGGCGACCAGCGGCGACCACGCCGGCATCCCGGGCAGAAATAAATTTTTGACCGCTCAATTTTTCGCGAAGGAAATTTTTCGATGGCAGCAGAGGAATTGTTCGGACGCGGCGAGGTGCGCCGGTTTCGGCGGCTGGTGGACTTTATCGAGCCCACAGCGAGCGCCGACGCCAAGTTGGCTGCGGTGAGCCGGTTGATGGCCGCGAACGCGATAGCGAGCGTCCTACGCAGCGAGAAGGGCGATTCCGTCGGGGAGTTGCTCGGCTGGGCCGCGAACGATCTGAGAGAGGTTGGCGAGCGTCTCGAAGAGATCGCCGACAAGGATTTTTGATTCAAAAGAAAAGCCGGCTGGGGAAGTCTCGCGCAAGGCCTTCCGCAACCGGCTCAGAGTTTCCCCCTAATGAACGCCGACAAGCATTAAGAGGTCTGAACATGATTGCGATTGATTCTCAGCCGGTCAACTGGCGCCCATTCCTGACAGCCGAAGCGCTGGACCAGAAGAAACAACACTTCCCCAAAGCCCGGTTGTC
>JBQCJB010001026.1:0-2144 GCA_051953155.1 Aureliella sp.
CGCCCGCATGCTCGCGCAACTGGACGATCCGCGCGTTGCCAGTGCCAAGCTGGTCGTTTACCCCGAATGCGCCGTCAGCGGTTACTGCTTCGACAGCCGCGACGAGGCCTGGCAGTTCGCCGAACCGATTTCAGGTCCGTCCGCGACGGCCCTACAGTCGGCCGCCAGGACGCGCGACAAGCATTTGGTCTTCGGCATGCTCGAGCGCGATGGGGACAGTTTGTATAACAGCTGCGTGCTCGTCGGACCGGCGGGCGTCGTCGGGGTCTACCGCAAGATTCATCTGCCATTTCTGGGCGTCGATCGCTTCGTCGATCGCGGCACCCAACCGCTGGCCGTCTACGACATCGGTTCCATGCGCGTGGGCATGCACATATGTTATGACGGCTCGTTCCCCGAAGCCGTACGCGTGCTGATGTTGCAAGGCGCCGACCTGATCGTGCTGCCGACGAACTGGCCGCCGGGAGCCGACACGTTCGCCGAATACCTGCCCAATGCACGGGCTCTGGAGAACCATGTGTATTATATGGCGGTCAACCGCGTAGGCGAGGAGCGCGGTTTCCAGTTCATCGGCACCAGCAAGTTCTGCTTGCCCAGCGGCCGATCGCCCTCGGTCGGCTCCGCCACCGAACCGTCGATTATCACCGGCTCGGTCCAGCCGCACATCGTCCGCAACAAGCGGCTGGTCCGCGTGCCAGGCAAGCACTTGATCGATCGCCTGGCCGATCGGCGTCCGGAATTTTATAGCTTGCTGGCCGAACCACACGGACTGGTTCGCGACGAAAGCTAATCGCTACCGAAACTAGTCCGGATCGAAACTAGGCCGGATCGAAAGCCTGGCTGCCCAGGCCTGGGCCCTTGGGCATGTAGACGCACAGGACGATGCCCAAGAAGTACAAAATGGTCAGCGGCACGAACATGCCCACCATGCTATAGGCGTCCGCCGGCGTCAGGATCATCGACAAGAAGGCGATGGCCAAGACGGCGATCCGCCACTTGCTCTTGTACATCTCGACCGAGATGATGCCAAAGCGGTTCAGGGCCAGCATCGCCAGCGGCAACTGGAACGCGATCCCGAAGCCCAGCGGCAGAAAAAGCGCAAAGGAGATGTAGTCCTTCAGCCGCGGCGCAAAATCGATGTCCATGCCGCTGTTGTACGTCAGCAAGAAATTGATGACCAACTGGAATATGACGAAGAAGGCCAGGCACACCCCGCTGACAAACAGCACCACGCTCAGCGGCAAGTACAGGTAGACGTAGCGGCGTTCATGGGGATACAGTCCGGCGGCCAAGAATTCCCAGATGTGATAAAAGATCCCGGGCGACGCAATGATCGCTCCGACCAATAGTCCCGCTTTCAACCAAATTAAAAAACCTTCGAGCATGTCGTAGGTCATCAAGCGGTTGGGAATCGGGCGCATCAGCAGCAGCGGCTGCATCCGACCGAGCGAACCGGCGGCCAGTTCCTTCCAGACGATCGCATCGTCTCCGGGCACGGATGATCCCGGCGCGGCCGATCCCGAAGTGCGACTCCCCTCGGTGTCTTGCCCCGCTGCGTCACCGCCGAGCTTGGCTGCGTCGCTGGCTCCGGCCGCTTTGCCAGGCGTCTCGGCCGCCGGCAGCGCGGCTGCGGCGGGCACGTTTTCCGGGCGGGCCAGCTGCGTCGGGTCGACGTAAACCC
Source organism: Aureliella sp. (assembly GCA_051953155.1). Classification (GTDB taxonomy): domain Bacteria; phylum Planctomycetota; class Planctomycetia; order Pirellulales; family Pirellulaceae; genus Aureliella. The sequence continues at coordinate 1,682 of JBQCJB010001026.1, forward strand.
GCTCGGGCATGACGGCATGCGCGTCCATCCACTTGAGCAGTTGTTCGGGCGGATCGGTATTGTTGATGCTCTTGAAACGAGCCGCCGTCTGCTGAAGATAGAACTCGTTGAGCTCCCTCTCTAGCGGTTCTGCGATGAATTCGACGACGTTCTCGGCGAAGACCAACCCGATACAGGTGCCGATGGCCAACCACAAAAAGGCTTTGGCCAGCGCCTTGCGGAGCTCCTCCAGATGCTCGCCGAAAGACATCGAGCTCTTTTCGAACAGATCGTCGCTATAGGCTGGTTGTTTTAGCATCCGCTGTTAACCGGTTAGTGCCAGCCCGCTACAATTCCTGCTGGTAAGTAAAACCGCAGCTGGCCGTGTTTCCAATCGAGTCGCGTGTATTACATTAATCCAAGTTAAACCGCCGCCGGAGTGATCACAAAGAGCGAACCACCAGCCCCGCGCGATTCCTTTTGC
>JBQCJB010001027.1:0-3054 GCA_051953155.1 Aureliella sp.
AGAAGACCAACTGACTCGTGAGGATTTGGAGAGACTCAGCCAAGATGTCCGACAACGAGCAATCATTGAAGGCATGCGCGCAATGCCGCGCGAAATCCCAATCCGCCCTGTGTACTTGTCAAGTCGTGGAAACGGGCCTCGGAACTGGTTGGGTGACTTAGCACTTTATAGCGCGATTGGCTGGGGCGTTTTCGCATGGCACAAGTGGCGAAAATGAACGATTTGCCGCCCGGCCGACTTCCTACGGAGCTTTGCTCTCGTCGGCGGCGACGAGACCGAATGGCAGCAGTTCGCCGCGCCCCACGCGATGCTGGATAATTTGCTCCGTTCGCCGCACAAGGCAGGTGTGGTTGGGGCAGCCTGCGGCGACCGCCATGCGTCGAACTCGAACCTTAAAATTGCGAATCTTACCTGTGACGCAGGGAGCACCTTTAACTCGAATTACTTGTGACAACGTGCATGGTGAAGATTTTTCGCATGCCAGTTACCATCCACTTCAGAAAGCCCAACGTATAGCCGACCACGTACAGCAACGTGAACAACGTAAGAACGCCACCCATTAGGCCGCCGAATTTCCAATTGGCGATCGCGAAAATACTCGTGGAGGGTTCCTTGCTCGAACGTAAGAAGTCATTGGACTTGGCTGCAACGCTTTCGAGGCTGGCCGGTGAAACACTCACCTCGATGTGTTGATCACCAACGCCGTGGATTTGTAAAAAACCTTCACCGTCAACTTGGACAGTATTGTTTGTGGTGCGGCCGGATTTGCGCTGCCGCTCGGTTCTGCCGGCACGCTCTCGTTGTCCAATTTGGATCACCTGGTCTACTCGTTGCACTTTGAAAGGAACGACGAAGAACGCGCATGTTCGGGTCGTACAACGCACACCTTCTTCGCCACGTTCGAACGTCAACCAAGTTGCCGGAGCCATCATGGTAACGCCGCCCGGAAAGGCAACGCAGACCAAAAAAACGATCACGTGTTGAAACACCATCCCGCCCAGCGTCGGACGACTTCCGTTAGTTTGCATCCCGGTCCGCCTATCTTCATTGCGATCTATGATCTGTACGTCATCGTGGCAGGCGTCTCGTCTGCCCGGAGTGCGGGGAGGTCTGTCCGCAGGCCGACCTGGCTCCCGAAAGGACCTGGCGGCATTTGGACACGATGCAGTTTACCACTGAGCTACGAGCTCGGGTGCCTCGAGCCAAGTGCAGTAAGTGCGGTGTAAAGACCGTCGAAGTTCCGTGGGTAGGGAAACATTCGCGGTTCACTTTGATGTTTGAGGCCTTTGCCGTCCAGGTGCTGCAGGACTGCGGCAACATCAAGCGAGCTGCGGCTCTGTTTCGATCGGGAGCATTGCGGGTTGTCGATCGCCGGCACAAGCTGATGTCGACCGTATAGAGCAGAGAGTCGTTTGTTCCGCTGTTATTCTGCGACAGCAGCCTAACAGCCCGTTGAAGAGCTGCGTGTTCTCAGGCAGCCAAGCTTGAACAGAGTTCGATCCTTCCGCAATCAGCCTTTCAGAGAAACTCCAAGTTCAGGGTGTGTACGTGGAGCTGAGTAACGTGGACCGGAACGGTTTTCGAACGCTACAGTGCTCGGGGTGACTGCGGTGAGCGCAAGCTTCGCCCCGGGACTAATCTTCCACGCGCGCTGGTAGCGCATGGGCAAAGCCCCCTCGCCCTTGCGGGACTTATTTGCGAAATCTACTGAGAATCTGATTCTTGCGCGAAGTCTCTACGTCTCTAGGTGTAGCCCACTGAAAAAGTCCTCCATCGCGCAATGCTGGCCGAGGCAGGCTTTGACCGCTGGGGCGAGGATAAGTGCGAGTCGTATTACAGCAGCGGCAAGGGGCGGCCGGGCATTGCTCCAGGCGCCTACTTCCGCATGCTGCTGGTCGGTTACTTGGAAGGCATCCAGTCGCAGCGGGGTATTGCTTGGCGGTGTGCCGATAGCCTCTCGCTACGCTCCTTTTTTTGGTATCGCGCTGACTGAATCCACGCCTGATCATTCGTCGCTGACGGTCATTCGCGATCGGCTGCCACAATGCAACCATGAAGAGCATCGTGCGGCGAGATACGGGCGAAGACTGGCGAGAGTATGTCACTGGGCTGAGGCGGCGCGCTGGAACAATCGCAGCCGATGCTACGGTCTACGATCTAGACGGAGCTGGTAATCGAATTGGTACTCATTCGGCAGCTTATTTGATAATCACGGTCGTCGACCGCCACATCACGAAGGGCTCCTAATAATGGGCGTTTCATCGTTCTTTAGTCCATCGAATCGCCACGAAGCAAAATCGAAGCCTCGCCGCCGTACGCAGCGGCCAAAATCGAGTCTTCAGCCGGTGCGCAGGCGAGGGTTGCATTGGGAAGTTCTCGAACAACGCCTCGCATTGGCGGTCGCGCCAATAGCCCTCTCAGATTCAGGCTTAGTCGGCACAGCCGATAACAACGGACTCCTGGCAGTTTATGCGGCCAACGGCCTGCTGGCCAACGATAGTGATCCTGATTTGGGTGACGTAATCACGTTTCGCTTCCAGGGTAGAATCAATGCAACCGACGCCGATTTCACGGATGGAGATCTCTTCACTGGGACGTATTCCTTTCGAGCGTCGGCAACGGCATTCGATCATTCCGATTCTACGATCAACTTTCAGTATCCAAGTTCACTCGTCTCGTTTCAGGTCGACGTTCCTGCCAAGGGGTATCGTTTTACCGGCAACAGTACAACCATCAGCGTTGGTAACAACACGGCGTTTGGCGACCGTTATATCGCGAACATGAATAATCCGGTTAGTGTCGGTACGCCACTCCCTTCGGGGCGTACCATCGCTTTCGCCCAGTTCGATGTACAGGATCACGTGAGCGGCGGAGCGGACATGCTCGCGAATGACTCTATTCAAACGCGCTCGCCCGATATCAGCCTCGCTACGGCTCGCGGTGGCAGGTTTGTCTTTACTAACGGTAATCAACCCCAATTGACGCTCGATCAGTTGGACGGCCCGTTGCAAGTCACCGCGGTCAACGGCAGCGCAGCAGCCGTAGACCAGTCGA